>JAQVXN010000340.1 GCA_028709135.1 Bacteroidaceae bacterium
GGCCCTGTGACGTGCCGGCTGATAGGTATGAAAATAACCTTCTGAAAGAAGCCCGGGAACACCATGTTTCAGAACTCCCAAGTATCCTGTATACGATTTTCCATCGGCACGAGTTCCTGCGGAACTAGAACCATAAAAGTCGATGTCACCTCGAATATTTGGATTAGTAGGACTATATGAAGTATAGTAATCAATGCCGTTACTCATCAAATAAGGCCACATAGTACTGCACATGGCCGTACTTCCAGGTGCAGATGTTGAACCGTTATCGTAACCACGAAAAAGAAATAGCGGATAATTTGCAATCGCTCCGTCAGCCGCTGCATTCGAGTGAACGGAAAGAAACATGTCAAAATTTCCGGCTTCGACTTCTTCACAAATTTCAGAAAGGTTGCGGTTGCAAATATCTGCATTGGGAGCTCCTGAAACGTATGGATATGGACCATTTGTAATACGTGATTCGACGATGTTGTTTCTAGAGAATCCGTTCTCCACCAATTTCTGTGCTAAGCCTAATGTCTTCCATAAATTAGTGTTAGATTCATAGAATCCGCAGGTATCAGGTCTGCCTGTTTCCATAGTTGCTGGATATGGGATTGTTGCCATCGGACGATCTTCTGGCCCCCAACTTCCATGTCCGGGATTTAAATAAACACGAATGGATTGAATATCTTTTGCGTTTAATGCCATACCAGCAAAAAGAACGGCAAAAATAAATAACAATGTTTTTTTCATGATGAATCCTTAACTTATTCCTTATTATTAATATGGATCATAAATGCTTTGCCTTCAGGCGTTGAAAAGAGAATTTTGTCTCCTTGAGAAGAAACAGAGGGATACATCGCAATTACGTTTGTTTCCGTGAGTATTTGCTCGATACCGGTTGTGATGTTTTTGGCAATAATTTGAGAAGAAGTGGTGACTTCTCCATTATCCTCATCGCGTTGACCTACCACGATATGATTGTTATACCATTTTGCAGCGCGTAGAGTGCCTAACTCGATGATATTTTCTCCATTAAGATCGCTTACGTATGCGCCTTGACCGGATACGAAAAATAATAACTTCTTACCGTTAGGGGATATGGATGGCCAAATGTATCGTTTATCATTTCCTAACGGGGCGAGTGTGCGTTTGACTCCTCCAATCGTAAGTTGCAAATGGAAATCATTGTTTGTTACCACATTGTCGCCTTTAATGGCACTTGATGGTAGAACGTTATCGCGTGTGGAATGCAATATGGTGGTAGATTTGCCGGTAGATGCAATGTAACGTTTGATGGCCGTGGTGTGGAGAGGCGCATTTGTTACTTCACGGTAAACGATATCGCCATTTTCCAAAACTTTTGTCCTGTATCCGGCACCTGCGGCCTGCGTTACAACTTGTTCTGTTTTTGTGGCAAGGTCGACTTTTGTGATACCTTGATAATTATAATTGCTCAGCAATAGATAATTACCTGAAGGAGCAAGTTCTATTTTTTCAATAGGATGTGATAACCTGATTTCACGAATGGAATCAACATGAAGCACTTGAGCCGACAATCCGGTCGTGCAAAGTAAGGCAGATATGATATAAGTTAGTTTCATTTTTTATTTAATGTAAAATAAATCGACTGGTTATAATAGAACCTCCTTGAGATTTAGCTTTCATGATATAGACGCCGCCAGGGAGGTTTAGTTCTGCTTCGTCCACGTGATCAAATGTTGCCACACAGATACCGCTGAGATTGAAAATTCTTACGGATTCTGCTGTGAGGGAGAAAAGTATTTGGTGCCCATTGAATTTCATCGCAAATTCATCATTACTAATGGTGTTGATGCCAGTGACTTGCAATGTTTGTGGCGTATACTCGGTGCCATATCCATCCATCACACATACAGCATAGCCATAACCCGAAGCTTTGTCAACCGGTAGTGAAAAAGAGTTGTTGTAACTTACACCTAATAAATAATCTGAGCTGATGCCGTCTCCGTCAGGACGGAATGCACTTGTATAACTCACACTATTTGGAATGGCGTAAATAGAATACTTTACGGGCGCATCATCAATGCCGGTCCATGAGAGCGTGGAACCCGAAAGTGCCAAATTGCTCACCGTGCCATAAGTGTTATGCTTTTTCCATTTGATTACAGGGGATAACGAGGCTTTGACAAATTTTGTTGTTTGCAGGTAGTGCCCCAAACCTGTGGCATTTGGTCCCGAGATAAATCCGGTACGGAAAAGAATGCAGCCTGGAGCATTGTTTGTTGTGTAATTGCGCGATAATTGGATTTGCAAAGCATATTCAGCCCAATCCGATGTTGTACTGGCATCCGTAAGTGATGAAATGGAATGGCTGGCATAGTGATGGCGATTAAAATGAGCTGCAACGTTGCTCCACCAACGTGTAAGTGGTCCAAAAGGATTCGTACTGTGAGTTGTCGGCCAATATAGTTGTGGTGAAATGTAGTCGACAATACCTTTACTGAGCCATGCTAGAGGGTCACTGTAAATGCCGTCATATTGCCAGTCTCCCGCTCCAACATAAGGCGCAATACCTGCGTCATCAGCACCTTTTGAGGCCACTCCTGCGGGACTAATCCCAAATCGGATATAGGGCTTGTTTGCCTGGATCATGTTATAAACGGCTTTAACCATTTGATTTACGTTATTGCGACGCCAGTCGGCTATGCTTAATGTGGTTCCACTATTTTTATATATGGTGTAGTCGCCAGCTGTTTCGTCTTCCGGCGTACCGCTGTTGTAGAAATAATCGTCGAAAACAAGCCCATCTACGTCATAGTTGGTAATGATCTCTTTGCAAACGTCAACAATGTGATTGCGTACATCGACAATTCCTGGATTAAGAATCTTTCCTTTGTCAGTCGTAAGAATCCATCCTTTCGCTTTTATTTGATTATCCCACGGTGTATTCCAATCTACCGTTGCAGAGCCGGCCCAACGATAAGGATTTACCCAAGCGTGGAGTTCAAGTCCTCGTTTGTGGGCTTCGGCGACGGCGTATTCGAGCGGGTCCCAGCTGGTAGAGGAACCACGAGTTCCCGTTAAATAGGACGAAATCGGCTCCATAGATGATTTATAGAGTGCATCACTCATTGGGCGAACTTGAAAGAAAATGGCATTAAAACCATGCATTTT
>JAQVXN010000023.1 GCA_028709135.1 Bacteroidaceae bacterium
AAAGTGGTGCAACGCCTACGCCGCCGCCTACTAACAGAATGCTTTCTTCTTGTTGCGGCATAGTAAATCCATTCCCCAATGGAAGTAGTACATTCAAAATGTCACCAGGCTCTAAATTAGACAAACGCTGTGTACCCTCTCCTTTTATCTGCACCAAAAGCCAGAGTTCACCGCGCTTTTTATCTACAAAATTTACGGAGATGGGACGCCTTAAGAAAGTAGCAGGAGAATTTTCAATTAAAACTTGAACAAATTGCCCGGGCAACATATCCGGAAGATATCCATCATCCTTCGGATTTCGTAATATCAGCAAAAAGTGCGTGGCATTAAGAAAGACATTGCCAACTACGACCAATTCTAATTCAAATTTTTTCATCCTATCATTTTCTCCTTCATGTACTCATGCAAAGATATAAAATATTCCACAGAACTCACTCATAAAACATGCCGATTTCTTTGTAAATAAAGAAATTCCTCCGACCTTCTTTCTTTAATTTAAGAAGTAAATACCTTTTCAACAACATTTTACGCCAAAGCTCCATAAACGTAAACAATATTTTTTGTATGGTCTCCAACTCTTCGAACTATTTAAAAAATAGCACCCTTTCATCTAATGGACTAAAGGTCTTCTCTCCTGGTTCAGAAATTGGTTTTCCAAAAGGCATTTGAGCTATTAGTTTCCATGTCTGAGGTATATTCCACGTAGCATGAACTTCATCATCAATCAATGGATTGTAATGTTGCAGAGAAGCACCCAATCCTTTATCTTCTAGCATTGTCCAAATAGCCAATTGATGCATACCTGACGTTTGTTGCGACCATATCGGGAAATTAGCAGCATATCCGGGGAACTGCTGTTGTAAGGATTTCACAACAGATTCATCTTCAAAAAAGAGTAAGCTTGCATATCCTGCTGCAAAAGAATCTATTTTATTCTCCGTCCCTTCAAAAGCTGCTTCCGGAACTATTTTTCGCAAAGTCTCTTTCACGATGCTCCATAATCTCAAATGATTTTTTCCAAAAAGCACTACTACCCGCGTTGATTGCGAATTGAAGGCAGACGGAACATGCTTCACGGCAAATTTCACCAAATCCTCCACTTCTTTCTCACTCATGAGACTTTCTTTTCCAATGCCATAAAATGTACGGCGATGTTCCAATGCTTGTTTAAATGATCTTTCCATTTTCAGATGTTTTTAAATGTGTCTATCATTAATCATGATTCTCTTGCAAATATAAACAAAAACGTTTTGCTGCTATCTCTTCATCACTACAAATAATTAAACACGCCGTTTATTTTTTAAAAACCAACAATCTACCTAGTTAATTAATGTATCACCTCGCTTCTGTCTTTTCTTAATAATATATATTTGAGTTCGAAATATGAAAGCCATAACTAATGTCAGAAAAACGCTTTTCAATGGCAGTTTTGAAGTTGAAATGACGTCCATCAATTGTTCTTTTACCGTTTTTGAAGTCTTAAAAAGATCAAAAACACAGTTCCTAGGTTTACAGAATCGTCAAAAACGGTCGAAAAACGCCATTTTTTTGAGGTCCATTTCATATACTATTGGCACTTTTGCTCAAAAAGGGCCAAAAAATGAAGAAATGGCCTTTTGAGCCGTTAAAATGCAAACTACACATTTACAGTATTATACGAGCATTTGACCTTGCATATTTACAATATTTAAGAGTTTACGTGGCACTGGTGGCACTGACGTGGCACTAACTTAATATGCTCATTTAAAAATAGTTACATCGGAAAGTGACACGTGCCACGTGTTTTTTAAAATTCCTGGTGGAAAAATTTATGATGATGTTTAATTGAAATTCCATTTTTTCTGCGTGATCGAATGTTGGGATTCGAAAAAACTGTGAGGGCATTTGTCAGAAATGTGACAAACATATTTTTTACAAAGTCGTACTTTGTGTGCAGGTTCTTGGAATCCAAATAAGAACCTTGGCAAAATGCTTATAAGGTTCACACGTGTACCTTAAAATAACAGCATGCATGTCTGAACACGTGAGATGAGAAGTTGTAAAATACCTGTTGAAAGATAGCATAATAGCAAGATATTGATGCATTCTTAATAGCTAAAAATCAGAAGAATACAGCTATCTTGAGAGTGATCAGCGAAGCTACCACTGTTTTTTGCATGTATAGATGTATTTAAGATAGCATATAAAAAAACAGCTTTTTATTTCTGTTATCGTAGTCTTCAATTCCTTTGACAATCAGTTGCAAGAGTTCTCTAAATATGAAATCGGTAAAACAAAGCAAATACTCCCTCTTCTAATTTCTTATCCCGAACACAAGTATATCTCTAATTTATGATTAATTCTCAAATAACATTGAAAGTTTTTTGAAACATACAACGTCAACACCATTGTATAAATCATACTGAAAAGATTCCCTGCCACATTAAATTTATTATGTCATTTAAAACATCAAACCAAAAATAAAAAAACGTCTTAAACACACTCTTTTTACGATCATTAATCATTTGTTTGGCAAGTAAATTCGCAGAAAATATGTATTTTTGCACATCACTTTTAAACATTGGAATTATGAATGAAATAATCGATAAAGTTCCGTTCTCAGAGAATGTCTTTAAAATCGTAGTCAAAGCACCACTCATCGCTAAGACAAGAAAGGCCGGAAATTTCGTTATCATCCGAGTAGACAAATGTGGAGAACGCATTCCTCTCACGATTGCCGAAGCCGACAAAAATGCAGGAACCATTACTCTGGTTGCTCAACGTGTTGGCGTTTCCAGCAATAAACTTTGCGATATGCAAATAGGAGACAAATTGGAAGATGTTGTTGGTCCACTAGGGCGCCCCACTCATATCGAAAATTTTGGTACCGTAGTATGTGCCGGTGGTGGTGTAGGCGTAGCTCCCATGCTTCCTATCATTCAAGCCTTAAAAGCTGCCGGAAACAAAGTGATCAGTGTTTTGGCCGGACGATCTAAGAATCTTATTATTATGGAGGATCTAGTTCGCGAAAATTCCGATGAAGTGATTATTATGACGGATGATGGTTCCTATGGACAGAAAGGTCTTGTCACACAAGGTATTGAACAAGTCATTCAACGCGAAAAAGTTGATAAGTGTTTTGCTATCGGACCTGCTATTATGATGAAATTCGTATGTTTGCTAACTGCAAAATACAATATATCCACTGACGTTTCGCTTAATACTATTATGGTAGACGGTACCGGCATGTGTGGAGCCTGTCGTATCAGCGTTGGAGGGCAAATGAAATTCGTTTGCGTCGACGGTCCTGAATTTGATGGTCATCAAGTTGATTTTGATGAAATGTTAAAGCGAATGAAGGCTTTCAGTTCTCAGGAAAAAGTTGATATGTCAAAATTCGAAGCCGAACGATTGGAACGCGAGCATTTTGACGAAACACGTCAGACTCCTTGGCGAGAAGAATTGAGAAAATCAATGAAACCCAAAGAGCGTATAGCAATAGAGCGAGTAAAAATGAACGAACTCGAGCCATCCTATCGCAATCACAAATTGCGTGAGGAAGTAAATGAGGGACTCACACTCACACAGGCTTTGACCGAAGCCAAACGATGTTTGGATTGCGCCAATCCTGAATGTATCACAGGATGTCCTGTCAATATTGATATTCCTCGTTTTGTGAAGAACATCGAGAGAGGTAATATCCATGAAGCTGCGCACACACTGAAACAATACAGTGCTTTGCCAGCCGTTTGCGGACGCGTTTGTCCACAGGAAAAACAATGTGAATCGAAGTGCATTCACCTCAAAATGAAAAGTCAACCCGTCGCTATTGGTTATCTGGAACGCTTTGCAGCTGATTGGGATCGTACAAACAATACAGAATCAATAGCACAGATTAAAAATAAAAACGGGATGAAAGTTGCTGTTGTTGGCTCAGGACCTGCCGGACTTTCCTTTGCCGGCGATATGATTAAAAATGGTTATGAAGTGACCGTTTTTGAAGCTCTCCATGAAATCGGGGGAGTCCTTAAATATGGCATTCCAGAATATCGTTTGCCTAATAAGATTGTTGATGCTGAAATTCAAAACCTGGAACAAATGGGAGTTAAATTTCAAAAAGATTGCGTTATTGGCAAAACCCTGACCACTGAAGACTTGAAAGCTGACGGTTATTGCGGTATCTTTATCGGTTCCGGAGCAGGACTGCCCAATTTTATGAACATTAAAGGAGAAAATCTGATCAATGTTCTATCATCTAATGAATACCTCACCCGCGTTAACTTGATGGATGCATCCAGCAGCACAAGTGACACACCAGTACCTTTTGGGAAAAATGTTGCCGTTATAGGTGGTGGAAACACCGCCATGGATTCAGTTAGAACAGCTCTCCGTCTTGGTGCCGAAAGAGCGATGATCATCTATCGTCGTTCTGAAGCCGAAATGCCGGCTCGCGCTGAAGAGGTTAAGCATGCCAAAGAAGAAGGAGTAGAATTTCTTACTCTTCACAATCCTCTTGAATATCATGGTGATGAGCAGGGACGTGTCTGTGAAGTCGTACTGCAGCAAATGGAACTTGGTGAGCCAGACGCATCCGGACGTCGCAGCCCCGTTCCAATTGAAGGAGCCATAACTACCCTGCCGGTAGATCTTGTCATCGTTAGCGTTGGTGTAAGCCCGAATCCTATTGTTCCTCGTTCTATTAAAGGACTTGAATTAGGCCGTAAAAATACCATTGCAGTAGACGAAGATATGCGTTCATCTATACCTTATATATATGCTGGTGGCGACATTACGCGTGGTGGAGCTACTGTTATTCTAGCCATGGGTGACGGGCGCAAGGCTGCAGAAAAAATGGATGAGGCCCTACATCAAAAATGATCTTTCCCTCATATCTATCTGTCACAGAATTTTCGCGACGGTTCTCTTTCTGTTTTCAATTTGAATATGCGTCCTGATTCCCGACAGCTTTTGGAACGCAATTTATTCAGACTCTTAAATAAAGGCCTGAAAAATTATCATCTCATTGACGATGGAGATAAAATTCTTATTGGACTTTCAGGAGGAAAAGATTCACTCTGCCTTACGGAGTTGTTAGCTCGCAGGTCGCGTGTTCGTCGGCCTCAGTTTTCGGTGGAAGCTCTTCACATCAAGATGGAAAATGTTCCGTATGAATCAGATCTGTCTTATTTACATCATTTCTGTCAAAATCTGAATGTACCTCTTCATATTGTTACCACTCATTTTGATACGGATACGCAGTCTACCCGTTCAGCCTGCTTTTTGTGCTCATGGACACGTCGCAAATCACTTTTTAATTTTGCACAAAGTAATGGATTTAACAAAATTGCCTTGGGGCACAATAATGATGACATTTTACAAACTCTCCTCATGAACCAGATTTTTGAGGGTAGTTTCTCCCCTATGCCCGTACTTCTTAAATATCGAAAAATGCCTATTACCTTAATACGTCCCATGTGCCGCATACCTGAACAGTTTTTAAAACAATGGGCTGAAATGAATCATTATTTGAAACAACAACGCCGATGCCCTTATGAACAAGAATCAAACCGTACTCGTGTTAAACACCTTCTTGAAGAGTTGGAAAGTATTAATCCTGAGGTGAGATATAGCCTTTGGCATGCATTGGAGAAAGAACATAAGTTAATTGAATTTTAATTATACCCTCTCATTTCTGCAGTATTTCGAAAGAAATTATTACCTTTGAAATCTCGGAAAATATGAAACCTATGATTAAACAATTATTTCTTTTGCTTTGCTGCAGCCTTACCACGCTCTGTGGTTCAGCTCAAAAAAGCAAGATCAGCAAAAACAAAACTCAGCCAACAACCGAGCTGGCAACTTCAAAGAAATCCGCGCCCCAAAAAACAAGCACACAAAAGAATATAAATGCTCACGCGGAACAAACTTCTTCGACGAACACAGAAAACATAAAACAGAAAATGCCATCTGCAGATACCGAAAAAGCATCCGTAGGTGACGAAGTGGACTTACTCTTTAAGAATTATCGATTTGAAGCTGCCATTCAACAACTTAACAATAAAGTAAAATTAGCTCGGAAGAAAAAACAATCCACTGTTCTTCTAGAAGAACGCATTCAAAAAGCACGCATTGGTCAAAACATGTTACAAGCTACCGAAAAAGTAATTTTTATTGATAGCATCGTCGTTCCAAAAGATGATTTTCTCAAAGCTTATCGCTTAAGCCCTTCTTGCGGTACGCTCACCACTTATGGTCAAGTGTTTCCGAATGATAAAGAAGCCTCTTCTTTTTTAAAAAATGCTCCGGCCTACACGAATGAGTTTCAGGATCGTTTAATTTACTCTTACCCTGACAAAGAAGGTAATAACAAACTTTTTACTTGCAATAAATTAGGCAAAAAATGGAGCACCCCGATGCAACTCACTGAGCTCTCGGATTCCGATGATTTTCTAGGTTACCCGTATCTGCTTTCAGATGGCACTACTCTCTATTATGCAGCAGATAACTCAGGAAGTTTGGGCGGATTTGACATCTACGTCACCCGCTACGACACAGATACAAAAAAATACCTCAAACCAGAAAACATTGGCATGCCCTTCAATTCTCCTGCCAATGACTATCTGTACGCCATAGACGAAACCAACAAATTGGGGTGGTTCGTTTCAGACCGTAACCAACCTGCAGATAAAGTTTGTATTTATGTTTTTATTCCGACAGAAACACGCGAAGTATACACCATAGATGGCACTAATGAAGATAGTATCCGTTCTCTGGCAAAAATTAACAGCATCAAAATTACACAATTTAATCATCAAAACGTTGACGAGGCACTTAATAGGCTTAAAAACATTCAAGGTGAACATCAACAAAAAGCAAAAACGTCCGATTTCTATTTTATAATTACCAATGGAAAAGTTTACACAGATTTTGATGACTTCAAAAGCGAACAGGCCAAACAGTTAGCAAAACAGTGGCAAAACACAGATCAACAACGCAAAGACCTCCTCTCTCAATTACAGCAAAACCGACAAGATTACGCTAAAGGCAAAAAAACACTTAAGAATGATATTTTGAAACAGGAAAAAGATTTATCACAATTGGACGCCAACATCCTTTCTATGGAAAATAATATTCGTAAAGAGGAACAAGACAAACTTGGTATTCGATAAACTTTTGAATGAAAACATGAAAAAATATTTTGAACCTTCAGAACTCATTATTAATCCAGATGGATCTGTTTTTCATCTCCATCTTCATCCAGATCAATTAGCTGAAAAAATCATTCTTATGGGCGATCCGGAACGTGTGAATCAGGTTGCAGCTCATTTTGATGCTCGTCAATGTGAAGTACAGAATCGTGAGTTTCATGCCATTACAGGAACCTATAATGGTAAGCACCTTACGGCCCTATCTACAGGTATTGGCTGCGACAACATCGACATTGTTATGAATGAACTCGATGCTTTGGCTAATATTGATTTTGATACCCGTGAAATTAAATCCACATTAAAATCACTTGAAATCGTACGTGTAGGAACTTGCGGTGGATTACAGGAAAACACTCCTTTAGGTACATTCATAGCCAGTCAAAAAAGTATCGGCTTCGATGGCCTACTTAATTTTTATCAAGGGCGTAACGAAGTGTGTGACCTTGACTTGGAGAAGGATTTTACTAACTATATGCATTGGAATCCACAACTCTGCGCCCCCTACGTAATTGATGCTGATTCAACTCTTTTAAACCGTATCGCAGGGACCGACATGGTGCGTGGCATCACCATTTCATGCGGAGGATTTTTCGGTCCACAAGGTCGGGAACTCCGTATTCCACTCACAGATCCGGAACAAAATACAAAAGTAGAAAACTACCATTATAAGAATTTACGTATCACAAATTACGAAATGGAAAGTAGCGCAGTAGCAGGTCTTTCACGCTTGTTAGGCCATCGCGCCATGACCTGTTGCATGGTCATCGCAAACCGCCGGGCCCTCAAGGCAAATGCCAATTACAAAACAGGAATAGAAACTCTTATCAGCGAAGTTCTTGACAGAATTTGATTGTAAATGGAAAAAACTCCTCACACTAATTTTACAAATGAAGATACGATTTGTGCCATTGCAACAGGAACAGGTGGTGCTATAGGAATTATAAGAATTTCAGGCCCAAAGGCTCTTTCTATTACTGATCACATCTTTCTTCCTCATGGTTCTCGCTCTCTTTTAGAAAGACCTACCGCTACTATTGCCTATGGATCAATCATAGATGAACGCCATCAGATTGTCGATGAGGTTTTGGTTAGTATTTTTCGTGCCCCACACTCATATACGGGTGAAGATTCTACTGAAATATCCTGTCATAACTCTACTTATATTCTGCAAACAATTCTCAAAATCCTCACTCATAACGGTTGCCGACTTGCTGAACCGGGCGAATATTCTAAACGCGCTTTTGTTAACGGGAAAATGGATTTAAGTCAAGCTGAAAGCGTTGCCGACTTGATTGCATCAACTTCAGCAGCAGCACATAAACTAGCTATGAATCAAATGAGAGGCGGTTTTAGTAAGCTTTTAAAGCAACTACGAGATCAACTTCTACATATTGCCTCTCTTATGGAATTGGAACTGGATTTTAGTGATCACGAAGATTTGGAATTTGCAGATCGTACAGAACTCTCTCACCTTCTTACTGAAATTGAAGACAAAATTCGTCATCTTGCATCATCATTTCAAGCAGGCAACGCAATTAAAGAAGGCATTCCCGTCGCCATTGTCGGACAGACAAATGTAGGTAAATCAACTCTTCTTAATGCTCTTCTAGGCGAAGATAAGGCCATCGTTAGCTCCATCAATGGTACCACACGCGACGTTATAGAAGACACCATTACTTTGGACGGACTCATGTTTCGCTTCATTGACACGGCAGGAATCCGACAAACCAATAACGAAATAGAGCAACTGGGCATACAAAAAACGTTTCAAAAAATTGAACAAGCCACGATCGTTCTATGGTTAGTTGATGCAGGACGTCTAACAGAAACCATGCAAGAAATCCGAGACCGTTCAACAGCTTTGAAAGATAAAAATACGCTTCTCATCATAAATAAGTGCGACCTACTCAATGACACTTTACAAAAAGAAATATCCCTAGAAATTAAATCACTACCATATTCCTCCATTTTTATTTCCGCGCGTACCGGTAACAATCTTGATTTATTACGTCATCAACTTGTGACAATGACTCACATCCCTGAAAATATAGAACAAGAAGATGTAATTGTTAGTAATCAGCGACATTATGAAGCACTCTGCAAGGCACTGGAAAGCATTTTGCGTATCCGTCGTGGAATGGAAGCAGGAAATCCCACAGACATCCTTACAGAAGATTTACGTGATTGCATCTATCATCTCAGCGACATTGTTGGGGAAGTAACTTCCTCTGACGTTCTCCAGAATATCTTCTCCCACTTCTGCATCGGCAAGTAGGTATAATTTATTGATTATAAATTGTTTATATAATCATATAACACAGATTATTATCCACAAATCAGTTAAGTATTTTCTCTTGCTTTCGTTTGCTATCAGTATTTTCCGTGTATTTGCTCTTCTTTAACCATATTTTGTCCCACATTTGTTCTCCAAGGACCAAGACGAGGACAAATTCTTGTACCTCAGATTAATCTGACTGTTTACTCCTGTCAAATCGGGCAAAATCATGGGCAAATATCATTTTATGAAGTAGTTTGGAATATTTATCTGCGTTTGCGGATAAATACTATAACATTGGAATACAATGGTATATAATAAACATATACTATTGATAAAGTTCTAACAGATGACATTTTGGTTAGAATGCCCTAAAAGTCATTGTCATGTTCTCACTATAAAGAAGTCCATTAATGACACAATCCATGATATATAATAAATATGGTTCATCAGACTTTTGAAATGACAATTCACTCGCCACAAAGTGGCAACATGTATCAGTGTGTCGCTACGTTCTGCCGTGCTACAAGCTTATATGGATTTCGGTCCGCACGTTTTTAAGTTAAACTTGATTTTTCTCTTATCAGAATACCTGCTTTCAAGAAATAATATGTATTTTTGTGGCAGGAATCCGTGTAAATCCACAAAAAAGATCCACAAAAATGTTTTTTGAAAGAAAACAATATCTACAGCAGCTTATAACTGCAGAAGACAATGGAATGATAAAGATAATCACAGGCATCAGACGTTGTGGTAAATCTTTCTTACTATTCAACATATACAAGCCGAACCTCCTATCTCGAGGGATACCAGTAAATCATATCATAGAAGTAAATCTGGAAGACAGACGTTGCAAGAAACTTCGTGATCCTGATACACTCCTCGAATATATCGACTCACAGATAAAAGACTCGGAGAGATATTTCATTCTATTGGATGAGATTCAGTTGGTTCCCGAGTTCGAGGATGTTCTGAATTCATATCTGCATATTGGAAATGTTAATATATATGTTACGGGGTCTAATGCAAAGTTTCTGTCAAAGGATGTTATTACTGAGTTTCGTGGACGCGGGTGTGAAATCCGAATTCGTCCATTGAGCTTTGCTGAATACTATGAAAAAGTTGGAGGAGATAAACAAGAAACCCTAGAGAATTATTATCTATATGGAGGGCTTCCTGCGGTAGTTCAATTAGAAAAACCTGAGGATAAACAGAACTATTTGAAAGAAATCTTTGAAACTGTTTATCTCAAAGATGTGCTGCAGCGCAACCACCTTAGAAATGCCGATGGCATGAGCGAACTGATAAAGATTCTTGCATCCTCTATGGGTAGTAGTATAAATGTGCAGAGAATTTCTAACACTTTTAAATCTGTGAGTAAAGTTGATATTGGAGCCAACACTATCAATCGATATTTGGGACATCTGCAGGATTCATTCATCATCAGTGAGGCACTGCGTTATGACATAAAAGGTAGGAAATACATAGGAACTGAGACCAAGTACTACTTTGAAGATCCAGGCATCCGAAATGCAGTTGTAGGATTCCGTCAAATTGAGTACAACCATACCATGGAAAATGTAATATACAACGAATTATGCCGCATGGGATATAGTGTTGATATTGGCATGGTAGAGACTTTTGATAATAATGCCGAAGGTAAAACCATCAGAAAGAATTTAGAGATTGACTTCGTTGTGAACCGACATGATCAACGAGTGTATATCCAATCAGCCTATCGTATGCCGAACGAAGAAAAGAGAAATCAGGAACTGGCATCTTTCAGAAACGTAGCAGATGGATTCCGCAAAATCCTTATCGCGGGAGATCGGTATATCACTCATTACAACGAAGAAGGTATTCTTGTGATGAGTCTCTATGATTTTTTACTGAAAGGTATTATTGATAATTAGGGTCTGCTAATTTATTTGCAGTGTAGTTATGTAGTAAATTGGGGAATGTTGTGGAAAGATGTTGATTCTGTCAAATTTTGTCTTTTTGAGATCCGTCAGAGCTGAATTTTGAAAAAAGAGACGAAGAAATTCCCTGTGGAACTTCATTACGTTCTTTGCAAAAAAACAGGCTCCAATCCAAGTGTCGGCAGTGTCAGGTAGCTTGGCTCGTATATTATTCGCTCGATAGACTCTCTTTGAGGTTCCGAATGTAGCTTCAATCTCATTGCGCTCTCCAAGAGCTCTTTTCTTGTCTTGTGCGTTCTTGTCATTTTCCTCTTTAGAGGGTCTTCCCAATGGATGATTGAAACATTCTATATGATGTTCTTTGAGATAATTGCGATTTTCCCGTCCCAGATACAGCTTGTCTGCCTGAACCTCGGATGGCAGCATATCGAAGCGCTTTTGGTATAGTTCTATCTGTGCGATAAGGTCAACGGACTCATTGTAGGCATCCCAGCTAAAGTGGTCAACGTAAGTGTAGCCCTTTACGATGCTTGCTCCTATCTTCGCTCCAAATTCCACCTTTGCCTTGGCCTTGCCCCGAACAATTGGACGGAGATGCGGCTGATAGATGCTGATGATACGATCGGCACAAGTCCTGAGGCCTTTCTCGAACATCATCTTCTGCTGATCGAACATTTTGAAAGCTGCCTGCAGACATTTATAATCATGCCGACTGAAACACTCTAGAAAACTTGTGGAATGCCTCCCCATAAAGTCAAGAAATGTTTGAAAATCTGCTTGAAGACAACGTATTTGTATCAATTTGGTTTTCTCTATGAGTTTCTTGCTTTTGCGTTTCTTCTTTGTCAGTACAATAAAAGCTGCCCTTGCCATGGTTCGGTAACGTAAAAAATACCGCCGAAAGGCATGATGCTCTCGGATTTTATTGATACTTTTGTCATGCTGTGTTATTGTTTGCTTGTTTTAAATTGCAACACTAAGGTAAGTGAACTAATCGACATAGCAAATCTGTGGACAACTTATTGTTTGCCAGGTACTTATAAAGATAGTTAATTATAAACGTTCGGAGCTAAGGATAAGATACAATCTAAGTATGGAACATTTTAATATTAAACGATTAATTTGCTATAGTGATGTCTTCAATAAAGACATTAAGACGGTTAATCGTGTAGAACTTGTGCAAAGTATCCCAACTTTTTCAGCTGTATCATGGGTTGCTTACATACTTGTCCAGCGTCAATTTCTTCGTATAGATCAAGGTGAAATTGATATATTAGCTCCACTTTTGTTTAAGTTAGATAAAAATACTTGTGATCTCGTTGTCAACTACTTACAACGTTATGATCATTCTTAGATCATTTTGTTTGACGAGTATACTCTGGTTGCTGTAATTGATTTCCTTTTGGATAACAACAATTTTGGATATAATAAAGATCATCAACTGACTAAAATGGACTTTGGTAATCTATTCAAAATCATTCTTTGCTTTAACGAAGAACATGCATTAAACGCTTCTCATATGCAAGAATTGAAAGGGTTAGATGAAATGATACGTTATTATCTTCCAATTCAGATGAAACTGAATAATGTAATATTTCCCGATGATTTTAGAGTTGACATCATTAAGTTTTGTATGTTTGTAGAATTTTGCAAAGGAAATAAGGAATTCAATGCATT
>JAQVXN010000341.1 GCA_028709135.1 Bacteroidaceae bacterium
CGAAACAACAGACAATCCAACACCGGAACCTTGGTATATCACTCTGATTCAAAATAAGAAAAATCAATATTACGAAACAAAAATGCGCGCCACACTAGGACAATATTACCAATCTTTTATACTGCTAAAAACATTAACAAACAGAAGTTATGTTCAAGCCCGTATCCCATATAGCCCCAACATTTATTAATTGAAACACTTCTCAAAGAGGTGTCATCAAAAATGGCAGGAAGAAACAACCCCATTAGTAACTGGCTGTTGCCCCTATCTATTCTATATGGTTGGGGGATTAAATTTCGCAATCACCTATTTAAAAAACAGGTGTTGAGAACTCACACCTTCAATTTGCCTGTGATTTGTGTCGGGAATCTCACTGTGGGAGGAACAGGGAAAACACCTCACACAGAATATCTCATCCGCTTATTACAAAAAGACTTTCACGTAGGGGTTCTAAGTCGTGGTTATAAAAGAAAAAGTAAGGGCTTCGTACTCGCAAAACAGAACACAGATTTTACTGAAATAGGAGACGAGCCCTACCAAATGAAACAAAAATTCAAAAATGTAACACTTGCTGTATGTAAAAAAAGAGAAGAGGGTATTCTTCAAATGAGATCTCTAAAAAAAGAACGCCGACCAGACGTTATCATTTTGGATGATGCCTATCAATATCGTTATGTACAAGCCGGTATTAACATTTTACTTACAGATAGTAACCGCCTTATATGCGATGACAAACTGCTTCCGGCAGGAAGGCTTAGAGAACCCTTTGAAGGTAGAGCACGAGCCAACATAATTATTGTCACAAAATGCCAGACTAAAATGAAGCCTATCGATTATAGTCTGATAACGAAAAAATTACAGTTATTTCCTTTTCAGCAAATATTTTTCACCACACAAGAATATTTAAATTTGACAAAAGTATTTGGACATAACTCATTGCCTAAAGAAAATTTGAAAAAAGCTTCGAAAATTCTACTCTTAACAGGCATTGCTACCCCACTCATCATGCAGCAGGCCATTATGTCCATAAACCCAAATGTTACATTACTCTCTTTTGGAGATCATCACAACTTTTCTCAAGCCGACGAAGAACATATTAACGAATTATATGACAAACTACACGATGACAAAAGCCTCATTGTGACCTCCGAAAAGGATGCTGCCAGACTTCGCTTTTCAAAACATCTTGGTAAAAATGTCAAAAATGATCTTTATGCTCTTCCTATTGAAATTAAATTTCTCAGAAATGAATCAGAGAAATTCAATCATATCATTACAGATTATGTTAGAAAAAATCAAACAAACAACGGAGTGGCTTCAAACTAAATTTACTACATCACCACGCATTGCCCTCATTTTGGGAAGTGGCTTGGGCAATTTAGCAAAAGAAATTCAGTGTGAACAATTAATCCCATATAAGGAAATCCCAAACTTTCCGATATCCACTGTTGAAGGTCATGCAGGATGCCTCTTAATTGGAAAACTGGGGAACAAGAATGTTTTAGCCATGAATGGACGTTTCCATTATTATGAAGGCTACTCAATGGACGAAGTTACTTTTCCTATTCGTGTTTTCTTTGAACTTGGCATTCGCACACTTTTTGTCAGTAATGCTGCTGGCGGAACCAACCCTGAATTCCGCATTGGCGACCTTATGCTCATCACAGATCATATCAACATGATGCCAGCCAATCCACTACGTGGACAAAATGTTCCTCCCGGACCTCGTTTTCCGGATATGAGTCACACCTACTCAAAAGAACTTAGGGAAAAGGCTCTTAAAATTGCCAAAGAAAAAAACATTTCACTACATGAAGGTATTTATCTAGGCACACAAGGACCAACTTATGAAACTCCTGCCGAATACCGCATGTATCGCCTACTAGGAGCAGATGCTGTTGGCATGAGCACCATCCCAGAAATTATTGTAGCCAGACACTGCGGCATGGAATGCTTAGGTATCAGCGTAATTACTAATATCGGGCAAAAAGGATCTTTTGTAACTCACCAAGAAGTGGAAGCTGCCGCAAACGCTGCTCAGCCCAAAATGACAACTATTTTTCGTGAACTTATCAACGAACTTTAACAATGAATCAAAAAGAAAGAACTGAAATTTCTACTGTGGGAGAATTTGGCCTCATCAAAATCCTCACAAAAGATATCAAATTGGAGAATACCTCTTCTGTCTATGGTGTAGGCGATGACTGTGCAGTACTTGACTATAAGGACAAAAAAGTACTCGTTACCAGTGACATTTTACTGGAAGGCGTACATTTTGACCTCATTTATACCCCCCTCAAACATTTGGGATACAAAGCTGCAAATGTAAATTTTTCGGATATTTATGCCATGAACGGCATGCCCGAACAGCTCATCGTAAACATTGCCGTAGGCAAACGATTCTGCATAGAAGATATCAAAGAGATTTATGAAGGTATAAACCTAGCTTGCAATAAGCACCATGTTGATATCGTTGGAGGAGATACATCTTCTTCCCTTACAGGACTTTGTATCAGTATGACCTGCATCGGAGAAGGAGAAAACGATTCCATTGTTTATCGCCATGGAGCAAAAGATACTGATTTAATTTGTGTGTCAGGTAATCTGGGAGCCGCATACATGGGACTTCAATTATTGGAAAGAGAGAAAGCTGTATTTGAACAACAAATGAAGGAACACAAAACACAGGGGATTTTTCAACCAGATTTCACCGGCAAAGAATATTTATTGGAACGCCAATTAAAACCTGAAGCTCGCCAAGATATTTCACATAAACTTCATGAAGCAAACATCATCCCAACTTCTATGATGGACATTTCAGACGGACTGTCATCTGAAATTATGCATATCTGTGAGCAAAGTCACACAGGATGTCTCATTTATGAAGATCGAATTCCCATAGACTACCAAACAGCTGTAATGGCAGAACAACTCAATCTGAACGTAACTACTTGCGCCTTAAACGGAGGAGAAGACTATGAGTTACTTTTTACCATAAAACTTTCTGATTATGATAAAATTAAAGAACTTGAGGATGTTCACATTGTAGGTCGCATTCAAAAACCTGATTATGGTTGCAAACTTGTCGCACGTGACGGCAATGAATTTGACTTGCAAGCACA
>JAQVXN010000342.1 GCA_028709135.1 Bacteroidaceae bacterium
TTTTTTGCGTGTCATGAAAAAATTCTCGCAAAGATAGGCTGTTACAACTTCTTGCAGAGAAATGACGGATGTGAGTGTAGCCAGAACCAATAAAAAGAAGAATAGAGTAGAAACAAGATAAGCAAGAATTGGAATACTTCCAAAGGCCTGTTGGAAAACGTTCGGTAGAGCAATAAAAACTAAAGATGGACCTGCGTCTGGTCTAATACCAGTAGAAAAAACTGCAGGAAAAATCATCATGCCAGACATAATAGCAACTAAAGTATCGATGCCGCAGACTTTGAATGCGGTATTAACCAGTTTTACGTCTTTTGTAAAATAGGAGGCATAAGTGGTGATGCACCCCATGGCAATGCTTAAGGAATAAAACGATTGCCCAAGTGCATTCAAAATGGTCTTGTAAGTTATTTTACTGAAATCAGGCTTAAAAAGGAAAGAGAATCCTGCACGTGCACCCGTAGTGAATAGAGAACAAAATACGAGCAAAATCATGATAATGAAAAGTAGGGGCATTAGAATTTTTGAAAACCGTTCAATGCCTTTTGTTACTCCTCTTACGATAATGAAATGAGACAGGAGCATAAAAATGATAGTATATAAAATAGGTAGATATGGATTTGATACAAAACTTTTAAAGTAGTTGGCATATGAATTTGGATTGCCGCTGTGTGCTAGCTGATTAAAACGATTGAGGACGCAATCTACAAGATAATCTAATGTCCATCCCGAGACAACAATATAATAACAGAGAATGAACCAACCTGTAATTACTCCAAATATACCAATTTTTCGCCACAACCATCCGTTTGTTAATTTTTTGTATGCTTGCGCGGCATTTGTCTGAGCATGTCGACCTACAATAAATTCTGCTGTCATTAGTGGAACTCCGAATAGAATAACGCACAGGATATAAATAAATATAAATGCTGCTCCACCGTTGTTTCCTGCCATTACTGGAAAACGCCAAAAATTTCCTAACCCAACAGCGGAACCTGCTGTTGCCAGAATCATCCCTATTTTACTACTAAATCCAGCTCTTTCTGATGTCATCATTATTTGTTTATTTCATTCTTTCCTGCAAAGTTATAAAATAGTTATACAACTTAGTGTCATTATTTGTTGGATCATTTAGCTTTTCATTTGAATAATATGTTTAGAATGAGTAGTATTAAGTGTCTGAAAAGTACTAATTTTTTTCAATAGTAATTTTTTGACAAAAAAGGATTAACTTTGTGGCAAAATATATTGTGATTCTTTCTAAATGAAATATCTAAGATTGTTCCCACTTACATTGGTATGCATAGTAGTCATTTGGTTTCTATGTTTTTGCACTGTGCCTCATACTAAACTTGATAATGTTCCTTTCATTGATAAATGGACTCATATGGTTATGTATGCTGGTACTACTTCCATTTTTTGGTTCGAGTATTGGCGAAACCTTCGTCACCATTTTCATCTTTCAGAAAGAATGCTTTGGATTATTAGTGTGATTTTGCCTATATTGATGAGCGGGTTGATAGAGATTCTTCAGGCTACATGTACGGGAGGCCGTCGTAGTGGAGAATTCCTCGACTTTTTTGCTAATTCCATTGGGGTTGGGTTCGGACTGGTCTTTGGACGTACGTTTATCAAAATGCTTGTAGAAAAATATGTCCATAAATAAAAATAGAGTTGACATAATCATTTGTCAACTCTATTTTGTCCTAAATAGTTGTGGCGGAGGTTTGACTCGAACAAACGACCTCCAGGTTATGAGCCTGGCGAGCTACCAACTGCTCCACTCCGCGATATTTCTTTGTTTGCGACTGCAAAAGTACAATATATAATCTGAACTTGCAAGGAAATATATGTTAAAAAAAATCTTAGTCCGATTATCAGTAAAATCTTTGAGGAATAGGGCTGTTTATTTGATCTGGTAGAATTTGACCTAAATGATTCTATTCCATCTATAATAGATTATTCTTTGTTCTACTTTCCGGATCTTGAGACCCAATGGATTCTTAGAAATAAAATGACCGTTATTTCTAATTCTGGTTCTTTGACGTGAGAAAAAAATATGCTTTAGTCAAATTTAATCATGAAAAATTGTATCTTTGCACACAAAAAAATAAGCGTGCAGTTTTTCTGCTAGCTGTAAAATATAGGAATTCAACAATGTCAATTTCAAAAACTCGAAGTTTATTAGTAGATGTGGCTCGCCATCTTTTTGCTAAGAAAGGTTTGGAAGGTACGACAATGAATGATATTGCAGTAGCTTCAAATAAAGGGCGGCGTACACTTTATACTTATTTTAATAATAAGGAAGAGATTTATTATGCCGTTATTGAAACTGAAATGGAACGCCTTTCCGACCGCATGGATGAGGTGGCTTCAAAAAATATGGATTCCGATCAAAAGGTAATACTTCTTGTTTATACCCATCTTAATATGATTAAGGAGGCCGTTACGCGTAATGGAAACCTTCGTGCGGAGTTTTTTCGTAATATTTGGATGGTGGAACGTGTTCGTAAAACTTTTGATCACGATGAGTTGGAACTTTTTCAGCGTGTATTGCAGGAAGGTTGTGATAAGGGAATTTTTTGTATTGAGAATGTTCCTTTAATGGCTGATATCTTTCATTATGCACTGAAAGGATTGGAAGTGCCTTATATTTATGGGCGTCTTGCAAAAGGCATAACATTAGAGGAGAGTCGTCCTGTTGTCGTTAAGTTTGTACGTCGCTTGTTGGGCATGATACAGAATAGCTATTAATTTTAAATACATTTCATTCATTATGGGATTATTAAATGGTAAAACAGCACTGATAACTGGTGCTGCTCGTGGAATTGGCAAAGCCATTGCTTTGAAGTTTGCAGAAGAAGGTGCTAATATTGCCTTTACGGATTTGGTTATAGATGAGAATGGGAAAGCCACAGAAGCAGAGATTGCGAATAAAGGTGTGAAGTGCATAGGTTATGCAAGCAATGCTGCAAATTTTGCACAAACAGAAGAAGTTGTTAATAAGGTGAAAGAAGATTTTGGCTCTATTGATATACTTGTAAATAATGCTGGAATTACGAAAGATGGCCTGATGTTGCGTATGACTGAGCAGCAGTGGGATGCAGTGATTGCT
>JAQVXN010000343.1 GCA_028709135.1 Bacteroidaceae bacterium
GCTTCGGCTATCATCATTATATTTGTTCTATCTTTTTGATTTTTAACTATAAAGTTACACAAATATCTTGTGATAGCCAATTTTTTAATAGCTTTTTTATCCCTTTTCTTATCCCGAACTCAAGTATTGATTCTTTCATAGGGCTTTCATATTTTACCATTAGATAGTTAAGATATAATCTGATATATTTTTGACAAATGAGCCAAGAAGAATAATAAATGAGCCTAACTTTTTACAGGATTGTCCAAGGAGGAAGAATAGCTATTGACAAATATTATAATTAGGCGTAACTTCGCAACACAAAATTAATTAACTATTAATAACGAAGTAGTATGTCACAGAACAAAACAGTGGTACCAGGAATGAGTGGGGCAGGCCAGAACAATGAAGATCCCCAAAACTTCTATGTTCGTGAAAACGTTGGTGGAGGTGATTATTCAAAAGGCACATACGTGCCAGGTATGCAAACAGCACCGATTCTACAAGTTAGGGGTGATGTTGCCCCTGTTCAGCAACTTCAAAACCGTAAAACAATAGGAGGGAAACCGGTTGTTGGCTTTTTGTACTCTATTTCAAGACAAGGAATAGGAGAATACTGGCCACTCCACATAGGATCAAATACTATTGGTAGTTCACCCAAATGCAATGTTTGTCTGCGTGAAGGAACAATCTCAGGAGAACATGCTGTATTGGTCGTAAGGAAAATGAAAAATCCAGAAAAAACTATTGCTTCACTTTGCGATTCACGATCTACAAACGGAACAATGCTAAATGGAACAAGTTTAGCTTTTAATGCTGTTGAATGTAAAAATAATGATGTTATTGTAGTTGGAGAGAACTATCAGTTAGTGTTATTACTTGTTGATACAGCCGGATTAGGTCTGACTATATCTGATAGCTTTATGCCACTGGATGGTACTCAACAAGATCCTATCGATTCAATCAATAATATGGATACACCTGTTCAAATGCCTGATCCATATAGTCCTTTCAATAATGGTAATTCCGCCGATGGAACGGTTGGTTTAGACGGAAGAACTGAGAATGGATGTGGAGGAACCATGTCTATGTAAATAGGGAAGAGTGATAGATCTTAAAATATATTTTTAAAATGGCCATCATCAAATTACAGGGACGTGAGGAATTGAAAAAAGGAATTCATTATGAGTTTGATTCAGATGACGAACCTCTGGGCATTGGCGGTATGGGCAAAGTATATGCCGGGCGTTGCGTTAACGAACGCAATATGGCATCTCGTGAAGTAGCAATCAAAT
Organism: Bacteroidaceae bacterium; assembly: GCA_028709135.1. Taxonomy (GTDB): domain Bacteria; phylum Bacteroidota; class Bacteroidia; order Bacteroidales; family Bacteroidaceae; genus UBA6382. The sequence continues at coordinate 1,275 of JAQVXN010000343.1, forward strand.
TCATGTATGATGATTTGCCAGAAACGGTTATAGAAAGGGCACGCCGAGAAGCTTCCATACAAATCCATAATGATAATTTAGTTGAAATGTTAGGATTCATCGAAACTGAATCAAAAGGTGTTCTGAGTGAAATAAAACATCACTATCATGTAGTAAGTGAACTACTTAAAGGTGTAATGCTGGATGATTTATTACAAGGAAAAATTACGGATCACAATAATCAGGCTGATCCTTTTGCTGAAAAGTTACATAAAGATTACAAGAATGATCCATATCATTTCGCTTTTTATATTATTCGTAATGTGATTTCAGGTGTAATGGCTCTGCACGATGCCGGATATATTCACAGAGATATCGATCCTACTAATATCATGGTAACAAGCGACGGACATGTAAAATTGATTGATTTTGGTATTGCAAAAAAATTATCCTCTCTGACGACTTACGATAAATCACTTACAACTGCCGGACAATTTATGGGAAAGGCTCAATTTGCCGCTCCAGAGTTAGTACTTGGCGATGTTCGTCATCAAGATAGAACAACAGACATTTATGCCATCGGTATTATTTTCTTTCAATTCATTGTAGGGCATCCTCCTTTTGAAGGTGCTACACACGAAGTTCTCGACATGTAATTACATAAAAAAATGCCTTTGCAACTAATTGAGAGAAAGAAAGTGCGAGAAATTATTGCAAAAGCGACAAACAAAAAACAAGATTTACGTTATCAGACTGTAGCAGAATTCCGTGTTGCAGTAGAGCAGTTGGACTTATTGAGAAACAAAGATAACAGTGGTTTTTCAATTTCAATGGCTCATATCAAGGATTCCTTTTCTAATAATCTGAAATATATTAGTGTAGCAATTGCAATAATCCTTATTATTGGTGGAGGTTATCTGACTTACAATGTTTTATCATCAAAAAAGATTGCAGTTCCCGAACAGAACAAAAAAGTAACTCAGTCAATAGCACCCTCACCATCATTATCACCCTCACCATCACAAAAAGCGAATGCATTAAACACACAAAGAATTACTTATGAATCTGCTGTAAAATTACTTTCAAACGTCAATAGTGCCTCCGAAGGATTAAAACAATTGAAAGCATTAGAAGAAAAAGGAGACTTTAAATCGACTTATTTACTTGGACGTCTTTATTATTCTGGAAAAGATTATCAAGCAGACAACGTGAAACAGATGAAACGCAATTGCGGTATTCACACTAATTTACAAAAATCACATGAAATGAATATTTCCGCAGTTCAACTAAATGGAAAAGATTATAAATCATTATTTGAATTAGGTTCAGATTATGTAGCAGGTCAATCACGTACAGGTATCCCAAACAGAGAAAGTAGAGATTTGAAAAAGGCATATAAATATTTGTCAACTGCATTTGAGCAGGCAAAAATTCAAGGCGATTCATTTTATGAAAAGCTGATAAATAATCAACTGAAAAAAATTAAACCTTACATTTAGGATTTGATGGCACAGACAGTACTTCAACGTCCAGGAGATCCGAATATTTATCTTTTTGTCATGGGTGAATGGTTCGGCTATAATCCCCAAAATGAACCATTGGGGAGCGGAGCCATGGGTATAGTTTATTTGGGATTCCGCTGTAAAAATGGGGAAAGGATTGCTGTTAAACGTGTTAAAGACGAATATGCCAATGTACATGTCATTAGAGAACGCGCTCGTCAAGAAGCATCATTGGCTTTTAGACACCCTAATTTGGTTGAAATGATTGGTTACTGTGAATATGCACCCAATAACGGTCCTATTTTTATTTTAAGTAAATATGTGCATGGCATGACATTGGATGAGTATGTAAAGCAG
>JAQVXN010000344.1 GCA_028709135.1 Bacteroidaceae bacterium
ATCTATTTGCCTAGTGGTCTTCTTCACTACCCAAATACGCTTAAGCAACCTCTTCTTCATCATTTTTAAATACAAATAGGTTAAGAAAACATTTGCCTATTTACCTCGTAGGGTCTTTGATACTCTTGATACATTTCATTATTTGACTGAAATTCTATCAGAATATTGCGTTCCAAACGAAAGGTTACTTCATATTCTATGTGACGCCGTGCGTTTCTTTTGTGACGCGACGCGTTTTTTTCATGACGCACTGCGTTTCTTTGGTGACGCACTGCGTCACAAACTTTGATTGAGCATGTAAAAATTGGGAAAACACGATCGAATCAATTCTTTGAAAGCAACGAGTTTATTTTACGGTCTCTCTTTTCACAAAAAGGACTAATAGAAACACAGACCCGAGCTAAATTGAACTTTTCTTCAACGAAACTTCAATTCTTTAAACATTTCAGCTCATTTTGATCTTGACTATTGACTCTGCGAGGCTTTTCATATATTTTTTACCGCAAATTTTTGCACTTCGTTTTTGAGCCTAGCCAAGAAAATACTTATGCTGCAAAACATAATACCAAAAGTTGGTTTTGATACAAGAAAACGGTATATTGCAACAGTTTTTGAAAAACACAAAAATATTATTAGCATATGAAAGTCTATCAAACAAACGAGATTAAAAACATTGCCCTGCTTGGTAATGATGGCTCAGGAAAGACCACTCTCACCGAGTCTATTCTGTTTGAGAGTGGTCTTATTTCGCGTAGAGGACGCATCACCCAGAAAAACACCGTTAGCGATTATTTTCCGGTTGAGCAGGAATATGGTTATTCGGTTTTTGCTACCGTTTTCCATTCAGAATATAACGGCAAAAAGCTTAACTTCATTGATTGCCCGGGTTCAGACGATTTTGTAGGCGCCGCCATGACAGCTCTCAACGTGACCGATACGGCTGTCATCGTTTTAAATGGACAATATGGTGTAGAAGTGGGAACGCAAAATCATTTTCGTTACACCGACAAATTGAATAAGCCCGTAATTTTCTTACTGAATCAGTTAGATGACGAGAAATGTGATTTTGATGCCGTTCTGGAGAAATTAAAAGAAGTTTATGGAGATAAAGTTATTCCCGTACAGTATCCGCTTACAACGGGTCCCGGCTTCAACACGATCATCGACGTTTTGATGATGAAACAATACACATACGCTGAAAACGGCGGTAAAGCTACCATTAGTGATATTCCGGCAGACCAAAAGGAGAAAGCTGTAGAAATGCATAAAGCATTAGTTGAAGCTGCCGCTGAACACGATGACAAACTCATGGAAAAATTCTTTGAAAGCGAAAGCCTTACGGAAGATGAAATGCGTGAAGGTATCCGCAAGGGACTTATCACACGTGGCATTTTCCCTCTTTTCTGTGTATGCGCACGTCAGGATATGGGCACCGACCGACTATTGGAATTTTTGGGAAATGTTGTTCCATTTGTTGACGAAATGCCAAAAGTTTTTAATACTCGCGGGGAAGAAGTAGAACCATCCAGTAAAGCTCCCACCTCCCTATTCTTTTTTAAAACGGGAATTGAGCCACATATCGGAGAAGTTCAATATTTTAAGGTCATGAGTGGTACAGTCCATGAGGGTGACGACTTGCAAAACGCCGATAGAGGATCCAAGGAACGAATCTCACAACTCTTTGTATGCGCGGGCCAGAGCCGCATCAAGGTGGACAAATTCTGTGCCGGTGATATTGGCTGCACCGTAAAACTTAAAGATGTACACACGGGCAATACTCTTAACGCAAAAGACACAGAAAATCGTTTCAATTTCATTAAATATCCCAACCACAAATTTACGCGTGCCATACGTCCGGTAAATGTAACCGAAATGGAAAAAATGATGGCTGCTATTAATCGTATGGCAGAGGAAGATCCAACATGGGTTGTTGAACAGAGTAAGGAATTGCGCCAAGTACTCATTCACGGCCAAGGAGAATTTCATTTGCGCACACTGAAATGGCGTTTGGAGAATTTGGATAAAATTCAAGTAGAACTTTATGAACAACGTATTCCTTATCGTGAGACTATTACAAAAAAAGCTCGTGCAGACTATCGCCATAAGAAGCAAAGTGGTGGCGCCGGACAATTCGGAGAGGTACACCTTATTATCGAACCTTATTATGAAGGTATGCCCGACCCCGCAACGTACAAATTCAATGGGCAAGAATTTAAAATTACTCAGCGTAGCAAGGACGAAATACCCTTGGAATGGGGCGGCAAGCTAGTTTTCATTAATTCTGTTGTTGGTGGAGCTATTGACACGCGTTTCATGCCAGCCATTCTGAAAGGTATTATGAGTAAAATGGAGCGGGGCCCTCTCACCGGTTCGTATGCTCGAGATGTCAGAGTCATCGTTTACGATGGCAAGATGCACCCCGTTGACTCTAACGAAATTTCCTTTATGATTGCTGGCCGCCAGGCCTTCAGCCAAGCATTCAAAGATGCAGGGCCAAAGATTCTGGAACCTATTTATGAAGTGGAAGTTTATGTTCCCTCCGACTACATGGGCGACGTGATGAGTGATTTGCAGGGACGTCGCGGTTTAATTATCGGCATGACATCTGAAAATGGTTATCAAAAACTTAACGCCAAAGTGCCTTTAAAAGAAATGTCCACTTTCTCTACTGCTCTAAGCTCCATCACAGCAGGCAGTGCCTCCTTTAATATGAAATTTTCCAGCTACGAACTCGTACCAACCGAGGTTCAAGATAAACTTATTAAAGAGCACGAAGCCGAACAAACAGAAGACGCGTAATCCTTTTTATCAAGACTTCTTGAAAACCAAGCGGTCGGACCTGTTAAAGTCCGACCGCTTCTTATAGAAAAGAATCCAAATCATTTTTTATAAACCAGAAACTGATTACATCGTCATTTCTTTTTCTCCATTTCGGTAATAAATTCTTCCAAGCCCATCGACTCGTTCGGCCGCACATTGTAAAGACGTGCCAGTCTCACGAATTCACTCCATGTTCCATCTGATATAGCTTCTTCCGGATCACGTACAGATTGCAAATACACTAATTGCAAATTCACCAGGTCCACGCGGGCAGCTATTTCGGCATTGTCTG
>JAQVXN010000024.1 GCA_028709135.1 Bacteroidaceae bacterium
ACTGCCGGATTTTTATAGGTTGGCGACCGGTCTCCCCCCATGCGCACTCCGGGAGACCCCCATCAGGGTAGTTATCTGCCCATCTCCGGGTACGGGATCATCGGCAACCTCAGGGCGACGGCACTCGTGGGCCAGAACGGCTCCATTGACTGGTGCTGCCTCCCGCGTCTCGACAGTCCGAGCACCTTTGCCGCCATCCTCGATGCCGGGCGCGGCGGACGGTTCTCGGTCTCGGAGAGTATGAGACTGCAAAACGTCATTATGCACACGTAGATTGCCCGGGACATGCCGACTATGTTAAGAACATGGTTACTGGTGCTGCCCAAATGGATGGTGCTATTATCGTAGTTGCAGCTACTGATGGTCCTATGCCTCAAACTCGTGAGCACATTCTGTTGGCTCGTCAGGTAAACGTACCTCGTTTGGTTGTTTTCTTGAACAAGTGTGATATGGTTGAGGATGAAGAAATGCTCGAACTTGTCGAAATGGAAATGAAAGAGTTGCTGGCAGCTTATGATTATGAAGAGGATACTCCTATTATTCGTGGTTCTGCACTTGGTGCTCTCAATGGCGTTGCCAAATGGGAAGACAAGGTAATGGAACTGATGGATGCAGTAGATACTTGGATTCAAGAGCCTGTTCGTGATATTGAAAAACCTTTCTTGATGCCTGTTGAGGATGTATTCTCAATTACAGGTCGTGGTACTGTAGCTACCGGTCGTATTGAAACTGGTAAAGTTAAAGTCGGTGATGAAGTTCAGATTCTTGGACTTGGCGAAAATAAAAAATCTGTTGTAACAGGTGTTGAAATGTTCCGCAAAATTCTTGATGAAGGTGAAGCTGGCGATAACGTAGGTTTATTGCTCCGCGGTATTGATAAGGAAGAAGTTAAGCGCGGTATGGTAATTACCCATCCGGGAACAATTACTCCTCACTCTAAATTTAAGGCTTCGATCTACGTATTGAAGAAAGAAGAGGGTGGACGTCATACTCCATTCGGCAATAAATATCGTCCTCAGTTCTATCTTCGTACAATGGACTGCACCGGTGAAATTACTCTTCCAGAAGGAACTGATATGGTAATGCCGGGTGATAACGTTGAAATCACAGTCGAATTGATTTACCCTGTAGCTTTGAATACTGGTCTCCGTTTCGCTATCCGTGAAGGTGGTCGTACGGTTGGTTCTGGTCAGATTACAGAAATTCTTGACTAATTAAAAAGATTGTATAACGAATAAGAAGGAGGTTTCTCGTTTTTTTTGATGAGAGCCTCTTTTATACGGAAGTAGCTCAGTTGGTAGAGCACCGGTCTCCAAAACCGGGCGTCGGGAGTTCGAGCCTCTCCTTCCGTGCAAAATAGAGAATTATGTTTAAGAAATTTATTAAATACTGTAAAGATTCTTACGAAGAATTGACTCATAAAACTACGTGGCCCACACGCAGCGAGTTAACACACAGCTCAGTGGTTGTATTGACAGCTTCCATAATCATTGCAATTGTTGTGTTTGCCATGGATGAGGTTTTTCGGTTCGTTATGACAACGGTATATCCCCACTATTAATTGTTGACGAAAATGGCTAGTACTGAATTAAATTGGTATGTGCTTCGGGCAATTACAGGCAAGGAAGGCAAGGTTAAGGAATATATTGAGATGGAAATCAGTAATAAGACTTTGTCACCCTATGTAAAACAAGTGTTGATACCGATGGAGAAAGTGCTTCAGACCCGCAATGGAAAACGTGTGGTGAAAGAGCGCAATATGATGTCTGGCTATGTACTAGTACAGGCTCAAATGGTAGGCGAGATTCCACTTGCTCTACGAAATACTCCAAACGTTGTTGGCATTTTGGGCGGGGTGGATAACCCTGCACCGTTACGTCAAGCCGAGGTGAACCGAATCTTGGGTAAGGCTGATGAATTTTCGGATGAAGGAGGCGAAATGCTTGTTCCATTCGTAGTTGGTGAAGCCGTTAAAGTTACTGAGGGTCCTTTTAGCGGATTTTCCGGACTTGTTGATGAGGTCAACAACGAAAAGAAAAAGCTAACTGTTATGGTAAAGGTCTTCGGACGTAACACTCCGTTGGTCTTAGGTTTTATGCAAGTTGAGAGAGAGTAGAATATAATGTTACGTATAGCTACTCGCTCAATTTTAATGTATCAATATAATAAAAAAAATGGCTAAAGAAGTTGCTGGAATAATCAAATTACAGATTAAAGGCGGCGCTGCAAATCCCTCTCCTCCCGTAGGACCTGCATTAGGTTCCAAAGGATTGAACATCATGGATTTTTGCAAGCAGTTTAATGCTTTGACGCAAAGTAAGGCAGGAAAAATTTTGCCGGTCGTTATCACGTTTTATGGAGATAAGACTTTCACTTTTGTTGTTAAAACACCTCCTGCTGCAATTCAGCTTAAAGAAGCTGCCAAGTTGAAGAGCGGAAGCGCAGAGCCTAACAGAAACAAAGTTGCTGCGGTAACTTGGGATCAGGTTAAGGCGATAGCTGAGGATAAAATGTCGGATTTGAACTGCTTTACAGTAGAAAGTGCTATGAAGATGGTTGCAGGTACGGCAAGAAGTATGGGTATCACTGTTAAAGGTGATTTTCCCGCTAATAAATAAATCTTCAAGAAAATGAGTAAACTGACAAAAAATCAAAAGTTGACTTCCGGGAAGATTGAAGCAGGAAAAGCCTATACCTTATCGGAAGCATCAAAACTTGTGAAAGAAATAACAACAACGAAGTTTGATGCTTCGGTTGATGTTGATATCTGTTTAGGTGTTGACCCGCGCAAAGCGAATCAAATGGTTCGTGGAGTTGTTTCCTTACCACACGGAACTGGAAAACAGGTACGTGTTCTTTGTTTATGTACTCCGGATAAGGAGGCTGAGGCTAAAGAAGCTGGGGCTGACTACGTAGGTCTTGATGAGTACATCGAGAAGATTAAGAGTGGTTGGACTGATGTAGACGTTGTTATTACAATGCCTTCAGTGATGGGCAAGATAGGACCTCTGGGCCGTATTCTCGGTCCTCGTGGCTTGATGCCTAACCCTAAGAGTGGCACAGTGACAATGGATGTAGCGAAGGCTGTTAGTGAGGTAAAACAAGGAAAAATCGACTTTAAAGTTGATAAGAACGGTATTGTTCATACGTCAATCGGCAAAGTTAGTTTTGACGCAAATCAAATTGCAGATAATGCTCGCGCATTTATTTCTACAATTTTCAAATTGAAACCTGCTACAGCTAAAGGTACATATATGAAAAGTGTATTTATCTCCTCTACAATGAGCAAAGGTATCAAGATTGACCCCAAGTCTATTGAGGATAAAAATTAATGCAGCATGAGAAAAGAAGATAAAACCGCGATTATCGTCAATTTGGGCGAGTTTATAAAGGAGTACCCGCATTTCTATTTAATTGACACTACAGGCCTGAATGCTGAGCAGACAACTTCATTCCGCCGTCTTTGTTTCAAACAGGAAATAAAAATGGTTGTTGTGAAAAATGCTCTTTTAGAAAAGGCTTTTGATGCTGCTGAAACTGATTTTACACCACTTTACGCTTCATTAAAAGGCACAACAGCTGTATTATTCACTCAAACGGCGAATGTACCGGCTAAGATGCTTAAGAAGAATGCTAAAACTGGCGTGAAAGGCCTTAAGGCTGCCTTTGTAGAAGGTGGTTTCTATGGCGCAGACCAGCTTGATACCCTCGCTGCTCTCAAGAGCAAGGGAGAAGTTATTGCAGACATTGTTGCGTTGCTGCAATCTCCAATCAAGAACGTTGTTTCTGCCCTCCAAAGTGGTGGCAACAATATTCATGGCGTCTTAAAGACGTTGGGCGAACGTCCCGAAAAATAACAAATCAAATTCGTATAACATAAAATTAGAATAAAATGGCAGATATTAAAGCTATTGCTGAAGAATTGGTAAATTTGACAGTTAAGGAAGTTAATGAGTTGTGCACCGTTTTGAAAGAAGATTACGGAATTGAACCCGCTGCTGCAGCTGTTGCAGTTGCTGCTGGTCCTGCTGCAAGCGTTGAAGCTGCAGAAGAAAAAACTTCTTTTGATGTAATATTGAAGAGCGCTGGTGCTGCTAAATTGCAGGTCGTAAAAGCTGTTAAAGAAGCTTGTGGACTTGGCTTGAAAGAAGCAAAAGATCTAGTTGATGCTGCTCCAAAGACCCTGAAAGAAGGCGTTTCTAAAGATGACGCTGAGGCTCTTAAGAAAGCAATCGAAGCTGCTGGTGCAGAGATCGAGATAAAGTAATTTACCTTTTAATTAAGGACTATAGTTAAGAATCTTCTGGTAGAAGGTTCTTAACTTTTCTGTGTTTATATAAAACTGCAACAAAATAATTATAAATGGCTTCACAAGAAAACAACAAACGAATAAACTTTGCTTCCATTAAAAATCCTATGCCTTATCCGGATTTTTTGGATGTACAATTAAAGTCTTTTCGTGACTTTTTTCAGTTGGATACTCCTCCTGAAAAACGCAAGAATGACGGTTTGTATAAAGTTTTTAGCGAGAATTTTCCAATTACGGATACACGTAATAACTTTGTACTGGAATTCCTTGATTATTATATTGATCCGCCGCGTTACACAATTGAAGAATGCCTGATAAAAGGACTGACATATAGTGTCCCCCTAAAGGCGAAATTAAAACTTTATTGTACGGATCCAGACCATGAGGACTTTAATACTCAAATTCAAAATGTTTTCTTGGGCCCGATTCCATATATGACAAATAACGGCACTTTTATTATTAATGGTGCTGAACGTGTTGTTGTTTCTCAGTTGCATCGTTCTCCTGGAGTTTTCTTCGGATCGAGTATTCATGCAAATGGTACGCAGCTATATTCTGCTCGTATTATTCCTTTTAAAGGGTCTTGGATTGAGTTCGCAACTGATATTAATAATGTAATGTACGCTTATATTGATCGTAAGAAGAAATTGCCTGTTACGACGTTATTGCGTGCCATTGGTTTTGAAACTGATAAGGATATTCTCGAAATTTTTGATTTGGCTGAAGAAGTTAAGGTTTCTAAAGTCGGTCTGAAAAAATACGTTGGTCGAAAATTAGCTGCCAGAGTTCTGAAAAGCTGGATAGAGGATTTCGTCGATGAAGATACGGGTGAAGTTGTTTCTATCGAGCGAAATGAAGTTATTTTGGATCGTGAAACGGAACTTGACGAGGAGAATATTAATAAAATTATAGATAGCGGTGAAAAGAAAATTCTTCTTCATCGTGAAACTGCCGGCGGATTGGATTTTTCAATAATATTTAATACGTTACAGAAAGATCCGAGTAATTCCGAAAAAGAAGCTGTACTTTATATTTACAGGCAGTTGCGTAATGCAGATCCTGCAGATGATGCCAGCGCAAGAGAAGTTATTAATAATTTGTTTTTCTCGGAGCGTCGCTATGATTTAGGTGAAGTAGGACGATACCGTATAAACAGAAAATTAGGTTTATCTACAGGTAGTGATGTTCGTGTTTTAACCAAAGAGGATATCATTGAGATTATCAAGTATCTGATACAATTGATAAATTCTAAGGCCCAGGTAGATGACATTGATCACTTAAGTAATCGTCGTGTTCGTACAGTTGGAGAACAATTGGCTAACCAGTTTTCTATTGGTTTGGCTCGAATGAGTAGAACAATACGAGAACGTATGAATGTTCGCGACAATGAGGTGTTCTCGCCAACGGAATTGATAAATGCAAAAACGGTTTCTTCTGTAATTAATTCGTTTTTTGGCGCAAATCCGTTGTCCCAATTCATGGATCAAACGAATCCTTTGGCTGAGGTTACGCATAAACGTCGTCTTTCGGCCTTGGGACCTGGTGGTTTAACTCGTGAACGCGCTGGATTTGAAGTACGTGACGTACATTATACTCATTATGGCCGTCTTTGCCCAATTGAATCTCCTGAAGGACCTAACATTGGTTTAATTTCTTCGCTTTGCGTATATGCTAAAATAAATGATTTAGGTTTTATTGAGACACCATATCGCGTTGTAAAAGATGCTAAAGTAGAATTAGATAATGACAGTGTTGTCTATATGACGGCAGAAGAGGAAGCAGGTAAAATTATTGCTCAAGGCAACGCTCCCCTGAATGATGATGGCACTTTTATTCGCTCAAAAGTTAAATGCCGCCAAGATGCCGATTATCCTGTTACTGCTCCTGACCAAGTAGAATTGATGGATGTCGCTCCTCAACAAATAGCTTCTATTGCAGCTGCGCTAATTCCATTTTTGGAACATGATGATGCTCACCGAGCATTAATGGGTTCTAATATGATGCGTCAAGCAGTGCCTTTAATTACTAGTGAAGTTCCTATTGTTGGTACTGGAATTGAACGGCAAGTTTGTGAAGATTCGCGAACAATGATTACTGCTGAAGGTGATGGCGTTATTGAATTTGCGGATGCTTCGAAAATAGTTATTCGTTACGATCGTACGGAAGACGAGGACTTTGTAAGCTTTGATAGTGCTGTTAAGGAATATTATTTACCGAAATTCCGCAGAACGAATCAATCGATGACGATTGACTTGCGCCCAATTTGTGTAAAAGGTCAACGCGTTAAAGCAAATGATATTTTGACGGAAGGTTATGCTACTGCAAATGGAGAACTTGCGTTAGGACGAAATCTGTTAGTGGCTTATATGCCATGGAAAGGATATAATTATGAGGATGCCATCGTTCTGAATGAACGTTTGGTTCGTGACGATATTTTGACTTCTGTACATGTTGATGAGTTTTCTTTAGCTGTACGTGAAACAAAACGTGGTGTTGAGGAGTTAACGAATGATATCCCCAATATTAGTGAAGACGCAACAAAGAATTTGGATGAGAGTGGTATCGTTCGTATTGGTGTTAGAGTAGAGCCAGGAGATATTCTGATTGGAAAAATTACGCCGAAGGGCGAGATTGATCCGTCCCCGGAAGAGAAACTTTTACGTGCTATTTTTGGAGATCGTGCAGGTGATGTAAAAGATGCATCATTAAAGGCCAATCCATCGCTTTCAGGTGTTGTGATTGATAAACGATTGTTTACTAAGGCTGTAAAAACTCGTTCAAGTCGTTCTGCAGATAAAGTTGAGCTACAAAAAGTTCAGGCAGAATTTGACTCTAAGGTAAATGAATTAAAAGATAGTTTAATTGAGAAGCTACTGGTTTTGACAAAAGAGAAGGTTTCACAAGGAATTAAGAATAATCTTGGTGAAATAACGATTCCAAAAGGCGTGAAATTCGCGAGAGCTGTTTTAAGCGGGTTAGACTATTCTTCTATTCAGTTAAGTAAATGGACAACGGACCTTCATAAGAATGAACTTATTCAACAAGTTATTCTAAACTATTTGAAGAAGTATAATATCTATGATGCGGAACTTAAACGCAAGAATTTTGCCATTACAATTGGTGATGAACTTCCATCTGGTGTTATTCAGATGGCAAAAGTTTATGTTGCTAAGAAACGCAAAATCCAAGTTGGTGACAAGATGGCTGGACGTCATGGAAACAAAGGTATTGTTTCTAAGATAGTACGTCAGGAAGATATGCCGTTTTTGGAAGATGGAACGCCTGTAGATATTGTTTTGAATCCGCTTGGTGTACCTTCGCGTATGAATTTGGGCCAAATTTTTGAGGCCGTTTTGGGCTATGCTGGTCGTAAGCTTGGATTGAATTTTGCGACACCAATTTTTGATGGCGCTACGTTGGCAGATCTTGAAAAATGGACAGATAAGGCAAATCTTCCGCATTTGGGAACGACACAGCTTTATGATGGTGAAACAGGAGAACCTTTTCATCAGAAAGCGACAGTGGGAGTTACTTATATGTTGAAACTCGGTCATATGGTTGAAGATAAGATGCATGCTCGCTCTATCGGTCCGTATTCCTTAATTACTCAACAACCACTTGGCGGAAAGGCTCAATTTGGAGGTCAGCGTTTTGGTGAGATGGAAGTCTGGGCTCTGGAGGCTTTTGGCGCTTCTCATGTTCTTCAAGAAATGTTGACAATTAAGTCTGATGACGTGGTTGGTCGGGCAAAGGCTTATGAAGCCATTGTTAAAGGAGATCCTCTTCCAACGCCTGGAATTCCAGAATCTCTCAATGTACTCCTTCATGAGCTTCGTGGCTTAGGTTTGAGTATTACGTTAGATTAATCAGAACCTCTATACAATATTTATACATCATGGCATTTAAGAAAGAATCTAAGATAAAGAATTCGTTTACGAAGATTACGATTGGATTGGCTTCTCCGGAAGAAATTCTTGCAAATTCGTATGGCGAAGTGTTGAAACCCGAAACGATAAATTACCGTACTTATAAACCAGAGCGTGATGGCCTTTTCTGTGAGCGTATTTTTGGTCCTACTAAGGATTATGAATGCTATTGCGGAAAATACAAACGAATTCGATATAAGGGCATTGTTTGTGATAGATGTGGCGTAGAAGTCACTGAGAAAAAGGTGCGACGCGAGCGTTGTGGTCATATTTCGTTAGTGGTCCCTGTGGCTCATATTTGGTATTTCCGTACATTACCTAATAAGATAGGTTATCTTTTGGGCCTTCCTACCAAAAAGTTAGACGCAATAGTGTATTATGAGCGTTATGTTGTGATCCAAGAAGGATGTCTTGCAGGAAAAGAGGTGCTGGAAGGAAATGAAATACATAAATTTGATCTTTTGACAGAGGATGAATATATGTCTATTCTTGATCAATTGCCCAAAGACAATCAACATCTTGAAGATAATGACCCGCAAAAGTTCATTGCAAAGATGGGAGCAGAAGCTGTTTACGATTTGCTTTGTGGACTTGACCTTGATTCTCTTTCCTATGAGTTGCGTAATCGTGCTAATACGGATACTTCTCAACAACGTCGTTCAGAAGCATTAAAACGGTTACAAGTTGTTGAGGCATTCCGTTCTAGTCGCGATAGAAATCGTCCGGAATGGATGATATTGAAAATATTACCGGTTATTCCTCCTGACTTGCGTCCTTTGGTACCACTTGATGGAGGACGGTTTGCAACATCTGATTTGAATGATTTATATCGTCGTGTCTTAATTCGTAACAATCGATTAAAGAGACTGCTTGAAATAAAAGCCCCTGAGGTCATTTTACGTAATGAAAAACGTATGCTGCAAGAAGCTGTTGATAGCTTGCTGGACAATTCGCGCAAGAGTTCTTCGGTTCGTTCTGATTCGAATCGTCCGTTAAAATCTCTTTCGGATTCATTAAAAGGAAAACAGGGACGTTTCCGTCAAAATCTACTTGGAAAACGTGTGGACTATTCTGCTCGTTCTGTCATTGTAGTTGGGCCTGAATTAAATATGGGAGAATGTGGTTTGCCTAAATTGATGGCAGCAGAACTTTATAAACCTTTTATTATTCGTCATCTGATTGAACGAGGCATTGTTAAAACAGTAAAGAGTGCCAAACGAATTATTGATCGCAAAGATCCTGTTATTTGGGATATTCTTGAATATGTGATGCGTGGTCATCCGGTCTTGCTTAACCGAGCTCCTACTCTTCACCGTCTCGGTATTCAAGCGTTTCAACCTAAGATGATAGAAGGCATGGCTATTCAATTACATCCTCTTGCTTGTACTGCTTTTAATGCTGACTTTGATGGAGACCAGATGGCGGTTCATTTACCCCTGAGTAATGAAGCTGTTTTGGAGGCACAAACGTTGATGTTACAAAGCCACAATATTTTGAATCCAGCAAATGGAGCTCCTATTACGGTTCCTTCGCAAGATATGGTACTTGGCTTGTACTACATTACAAAATTAAGACCAAATGCAAAAGGTGAAGGATTGATTTTTTATGGTCCTGAAGAGGCTATTATTGCATACAACGACCATCGCGTAGATATTCATGCTATCGTTAAGGTAAAAGTGGATGATCTCAATGAGGAAGGCAAAATTGAAAAACATTTGATTGAAACTTCTGTTGGTCGTGTCATCATGAATGAAATAATTCCAGTTGAGGTTGGTTATATTAATGAAGTCATTTCTAAAAAATCATTGCGTGATATTATCGCAAAGGTGATTAAGACTGTTGGTATGGCTCGTGCCTGCAAGTTTTTGGACGGAATAAAGAATTTAGGTTATAGAATGTCTTATATTGGTGGACTTTCATTTAATTTGGATGATATTATTATTCCGAAAGAAAAAGCTGAAATTGTTGCGGAAGGTAATGCCGAAGTAGAGCAGATTACTTCCAATTATAATATGGGATTCATTACAGATAATGAGCGCTATAATCAAGTTATTGATACCTGGACTCATGCCAATGCAAAGCTGAAACGTACACTGATGAAACAAATGACGGAAGCCGATCAAGGTTTTAATTCCGTATTTATGATGTTGGATTCGGGAGCGCGTGGTTCTGCTGATCAGATTGCTCAGCTTGCAGGTATGCGTGGTTTGATGGCAAAACCTCAAAAAGCAGGTGCCGAAGGTGCGCAAATTATTGAAAATCCTATTCTTTCAAACTTTAAAGAAGGAATGTCTGTGTTGGAGTACTTTATTTCTACTCACGGCGCTCGTAAAGGTTTGGCTGATACTGCGTTGAAAACTGCTGATGCCGGATATTTGACACGCCGTTTGGTTGATGTTGCCCACGATGTTATTATTACAGAAGAAGATTGTGGAACGTTACGAGGACTGGAATGTACGGCATTAAAAGACGGCGATGAGATTATTAGTTCTTTAGGAGAACGTATTTTGGGTCGTGTTTCTGTTCACGATATTATTAATCCAACTACAGGTAAATTGATCGTTGCTTCTGGGGAGGAAATAACTGAGCCTATCGTGGCCGAAATTGAGGCTTCTCCTATTGAAAGCGTAGAGATTCGTTCTGTACTTACTTGTGAAAGCAAACATGGCGTTTGTATGAAGTGTTACGGACGTAATTTAGCCACAAGTAAAATGGTTCAAATCGGAGAAGCAGTCGGAGTTATTGCGGCACAGTCAATTGGAGAACCTGGTACTCAGCTTACCCTTCGAACATTCCATGCTGGTGGTGTTGCTGGTAATGCTGAAGCAAATGCAACGATAACGGCGCGTCATAAAGCGCGTGTGGAGTTTGATGAACTTCGAACTGTAGATGTAGTTAATAATGATGGTACTGCAGGAATGGTTGTTGTTGGGCGTCTAGCAGAAGTTCGTCAAGTTGATGAAAATACGAGCATAACATTGTCTACTCAAAATGTTCCTTACGGTTCTCAACTTTTTGTTCATGAAGGAGATACTGTTGAACCAGGAGCAATTATTGCCAAATGGGACCCCTTCAATGCTGTTATTGTTACTGAATTTAGTGGTACTGCTAAATTTGAAAATGTAAAGGAAGGTGTGACTTGTCGTGTCGAACAAGATGATGCTACTGGATTACGAGAGATCATTGTGATAGAATCTAAGGAACGTTCTAAAGTTCCTATGGTGCACATTATGGATGAAAATGGTAATATTGAACGTACCTATAATTTCCCAATTGGCGGTCATATTACGATTAGTGATCATCAAAGTTTGAAAGCTGGTGATATAATTGTTAAAATTCCACGTGCGGTTGGTAAAGCCGGTGATATCACGGGAGGTCTTCCTCGTGTTACCGAACTATTTGAAGCTCGAAATCCTTCGAATCCTGCTATTGTTTCTGAAATTGATGGTGAAATCACGATGGGCAACATTAAGCGTGGAAATCGTGAAATTATTGTAACGTCTAAGGTAGGTGATATTCGCAAATATCTTGTGCCACTATCTTCTCAGATTTTGGTTCAGGAAAATGACTTTGTTCGCGCAGGGACGCCACTCCTTGACGGTTCAATTACTCCAGCTGATATATTAGCCATTAAGGGACCAACTGCTGTTCAAGAATATATTGTGAATGAAATTCAGGATGTTTATCGTCTTCAAGGCGTTAAAATCAACGATAAGCATTTTGAAGTGATTGTGCGCCAGATGATGCGTAAAGTTAGAATTGTTGATTCTGGAGATACAAGCTTTCTTGAAGAAGAAATTGTTGATAGAATTGATTTTGCTGAAGAAAATGATCGAATTTGGGGAAAGAAAGTGGTTACAGATGCTGGCGATAGTGATTATATGAAAGTTGGCATGATTGTAACACCCCATAAACTGCGTGATGAAAATTCCTCATTAAAACGTCGTGATCTGAAGTTAGTTCAGGTTCGGGATGCTGTACCTGCTACGTCTAACCAAATTCTTCAGGGAATTACTCGCGCTGCATTGCAAACATCTAGTTTTATGTCTGCGGCTTCTTTCCAGGAAACGACTAAGGTCCTTAACGAAGCTGCAATTCGTGGACGTGTGGACAATTTGGAAGGTATGAAGGAGAATGTGATTTGCGGACATTTAATTCCTGCTGGAACGGGCCTCCCAGCTTATCGTGATATCATTGTCGGAAGCAAAGATGATTATGATAATCAAGTTGAAGGAGAACCGCAGAGAACTTCTACAATGGCGTTTTAGAACGAATTAGATTTATCTTATGAAAAAGTGTGTACTGAATATTTCAGTGCGCACTTTTTTGTTTTTTTCGCCGGCCACATTAAAAAGGGCTCTGTCGGTAAAGTTGGGGATTTAACAAATGGCTCCTTTTAAATAATCTAGAAATATTACTTTTGCTTCATGCCAAGAAAATCAAGTAACAATAAGGATGTTCTGCTTATGTTCTGATTTAAAGGCTTGCTTAATCATTTGATTTTAGTTCTTAGGACGTAAAATAAGCTGTTACTTTCAAAGAATTGATTCGATCGTATTTTTAGATTTTGGCGAAGTGGACAAATGGTAGGCTAAAAACTCTTGAAGTGCCTTAATATAAAGGTGGTTGAGGAGTTTATTAGTTATGAACAAAAAACATTGTCCTTTTTGTGGTAGCCCAATTATTAAAAAGA
>JAQVXN010000345.1 GCA_028709135.1 Bacteroidaceae bacterium
ATAATAATTATTAAGATTTTCAAAATCGAATTATATGTTGTTCCACTATTTTGTTTAGCATCGGTGTGGATATTACTTTTCACCTTTAAGATATATTCCTTTAATGTTTGTGTTGCCCATATCCTAAATTTTGTAGCCTTTATCGAATTTACCCGGTAACCAACTGCAATAATTACATCAAGATTATAATAGCTTGTATTATAGGTTTTACCGTCATCAGCAGTATGTGCAAATTTTGCACATACTGAATTCTCATCCAATTCTCCCTCAGTAAAAATGTTTTTTACATGTTTTGTTACAACCGATCTGTCGACATCAAACAGTTCTCCCATGGTTTTTTGTGACATCCAGAAATTTTCTTCAGCAAAAAAAACGTCTACTTTTACCTTGCCCTCATCCGTTTGGTAAAGAACGATTTTATTCTCTTTTGATTTACTATCCAACGTTTAATTACCCCCCTTTGATTTCTATCTTATTTCAAAATCGCCTCTGGTTACTCTACTCCCAACGCCTTGAACACTGCATCCTCAGCGCTCTGGTAAAAAATCAGATTAAAGCAACCAATCAGCTCTGCTGGAACAGAACCCAAGTCAACTGCTGATGATATCGGCAACAAGACCTTCTTAGCTCCACTGTCCAAACAAACTTGTAGAGCGTTTGCCAGTTCATCCACTTTCATCATGGTTCCACTGATGCTGATTTCACCAAGTACTGCTAACGAGCTTATAGCAGATTTTCCTAAAGCTATTGAACATAACGTTATCAAAGTAGGCAATGCCAGTTTGCTGGTCATTCCGATGCCCTGTAAGTCTTGATAATTGATGATGTAATCTTTGGTCGTAGTGCTAATGGAACCACTAATCCGGCTGCCATTGGCTTTCAGAAAGTTTAAGGCTGTATTGGATGCCTCTTTGGAATCACGATCTGTGCCAAGACCTGTACGCTCGAACTTTCCGTTTCCGGGTAGCATCTGCGACTCCAGACGGAACACACCAATCATCCCGGATTTTACCTGTGATACCGTATAGACCTGTCCTGGATTACAGATCCCGTCAGGTATCAGTTTGCCGCCACCTTGTTCCGGTACAGACACATAATGCTCTTCAAAGGTTTCGTTGTCGATGTAGGAGAAATTCACATCGTAAAACTCCATGCCACCGAGTTTTTTAAGCTGTTCCTTCACGCGACGACGCATCTCCAACGACAGCTTCAGGATTTCTTCCAGTTGCTCCTTGGTAAACTCACCGTCAGGATAAATCAACTTGATGAAGCCGCCGACCATTTTGCGCACGGCAATCGTGTCCCTTTGATTCAGGTTTTTACCTAAGTGGTAATACTTGTCCAGCGCGTCTCCATATTGCTCTTTACGAAGTTCACGATTGAACTCCGCCAAGTAATCGGTAATAAAGCCATAGTCATCGGTGAAATGCTCCGGTCTGAATTTTGTTATCTCCCAGCCTGGAATATAGCAATGCATACGGTCAAGGAATGCTGTATCGGTACCCATCTCTGGTGGGAATGGGTCGAACAGGCTGGAAGTTTTCAGCAGCACATCCACGCTCTGATTGATGTTACCCACAAAAACCATAGAAGCCGATGCAGCCTTTTCCTCTTTGCCACGGGCAAAGGAACCGGACGCCATATAATCCTTCATGATCTGGATTCCGTCTTTGTCTTTGAAATTGATACCGGCAACCTCATCAAATGCCACGCAGTCCCATAAACCGACCAATCCTACAGTTTTGCTCCCCATGTTATAAAATAGGTTTGCCACAGTCGTTTGACCACCAGACACAAGAATACTGTTCGGTGAAATTTCTTTGTAGAGGTGCGATTTACCTGTGCTTCTCGGGCCGAGTTCACATAGATTAAAGTTATTCTCAACCAGCGGTAGCATACGCGCAATCAGCAGCCACTTCTCACGAGTGTCCAGAGTCTCTGGTTCCATACCGACAGAACGCAGCATGACATCTATCCATTCCTCTTTTGTGAATGCTTTTCTTCCTCTCTTCAAATCCTCAATATCCACATGAGGCATCTGAATCGGTGTTAATTTACGAATGCATATCGGTGTGCCGTTTTTCTTATCTTCTTCGATATATTCATAATCCAGCTGCACGATACACCAGATCCCACCACAAAGCAGTCGGTCGAATTTTGTCGGATATTCTTCACCAACCGGGATTGCTTTCAAACCCAAATTGGAGAACTCCGCTTCGTAGCTATCCTTTTTTATATTCAAACTAACAGTGATTTTGTCAATGACAGTATAGCTGCCACGCTGACGCAATACGGACAGAATTTTTTGCGCTTCGTCCGGGCGAACGAAGTTGTCTGCCAGAATACGCTTTACATTCTTCACTCCAGCTTCAATGACCTCTTCATCATCAGAACTGCAATATTGCCCCAAAAGGAATTCAAGGACATAGACCGGTACATTGGCACCTTCCTTGATTTTCTTTGTGAGGTTTTTACGGACAATCTTCCCATCAAAGTTCTGGCGTAGCTTGGCCTTTATGATTTCACGGGAACTTTCTCCCCCAGCATACTGCTCCATGTCCATTCCTCCCTACGAATTTAACCAAAAAAATCAAACTCATCTATTGCAAATGCTATGTCAATTTGGAACTCCTCACGCTGCGGCATTTGCGTACCTGTTTCATCAGCGATGACGAGATAATAACTCTCAGTGTTGATGTATTTCAGAGATTTCAAATTGAAGCTGCAGCGGAAGGTTCTGTCTTGACCGTTGTCGCTTGTCTTATCCGCAATAATCTTTTGAACATCACTGATTTGTTTGCCGTTGCTATCAGTAAAGTATAGCTGATAGGTGACCTCTTCACGATTATCGCCAACTGCTTCTTTTTGGTAGAAGTTCAGTGAGAATATCATGTTGCTAATTTTTCTGCTTGCAGATAACAGGTTGACTGTTACCGGCTTCATATCATATTTATTGCGGTTCTTCTGGTATTCCATTGAACTGTTTCTGAGGAAGCGGTACTCAATCACAGGAACGACCATTTCCTGCAGGCTAATACCACCATGCACGAAGTTCAAGACGCCGCCATTCATCTTGATACGGATGCCCTCCCTCGGTG
>JAQVXN010000346.1 GCA_028709135.1 Bacteroidaceae bacterium
CTCATCACGGTGGAAATAGGTATGCTACTTGTGCGTAAAAGCAGGTGAAAATGATTGGGCATCAAGGACCAGGCAAAACAAGTCGTTCCGGTATCCTGAAGAATCTCGCCCAATCGGTGAAGAAAGTGATCGCGATCCATATCACCATTGAATATCTTTCTCCGTTCAATCCCGCGAACCATGATATGGTGGACGGCATTTGTTGCATCTACTCGTGATCCTCTCGGCATATTGACTCAGTATAGCTTATCTGCGGCCATGTCAAGGAATAAGTTTATAAGTTAACAGCGTCCCTATTCCACTATTCCACCTTAATTTCTTGTCACCGTGCTTAAGTTAATAAGTTAACAGCGTCCCTCTGTTCTTCGCACATGGTTAACATTTTCTCTTTGCATTTCTGCAATGAAATCTTGCGGAAATATGTTCGCTTCTTGTAATGATCTTATTTGAACAAAGAATTCATCTTTGATGGATGCAAGATTTTCAATGAAATATTTACCTCGGGTATATGTACCACTCAATGCTCTCACTAAAGATGATTTTCGCGTGCTTCCATTACCGATTACAAGAAAGATATTTGGCATTTGATTTTCTTCTCCTTCCTAACGCCGTTTTTAACCTGCCGCCGCCTATGGACTTGACTCGAAGAACGCGGCTCCAGGCGGTCAGGTTAAAAACTTTGTTATGCATTTTCATTATCATTATTATCCGACATCCTCACGACTACGCGCTTAATTGTTTTCTCAAGCCTAGACCTCAACGTTGTTAATGCTTTCGGCGAATAGTCAATATATCGACGATGTCGTATATCAAAAGGGACGTCTTCGTTCTTCTGAGTGATTATGATAACCTCTTTGCCAATGGTATGACAAATGCCGAGCTCATAAAAGACATTCGGATTTCTGTTAGTGACATCTGCAACTATAACTTGCGCAGTGCAAATTGATTCCCAAATGTCTTCAACAATTTCTCGATTATCGAATATTTCGCCTGCATGCAAGCACCTCAATCCAGCATTCTCTGCGGCAACTGAAATAGCTTGCTCATAAACTTTGTAGAATTCATCTGCAAATGGCATGAGCACGAAACAAAGGCTGGAGTCTACTTTGAAATTACGCGTATTCCATATTGGCTCCGCAGGGACGATGTTTTCAATGCGAGTTCGTAAATAATCTATTGTTTCTGTAAGTCGCTGGTTGTTTTTCTCACATTGACGCAGTTGTGACTCTAATTTAGGGCGAGCTATTGCATGCTCAACAGCTTCACGCATTGTGGTTTTGTAAGTGCGCGTTAAGTCTACCGCAACTTTTCTTGCTAAATCGTCAGGGCTACTAAATGTACTCACAACCCTTTCTTTTTTGAGACGGTTTTTAAATCGTTGTAAACATTCCGCCCCTATCCCCCTTTCTACAAGTTTCGGAGAAATGGGATAATCGTCTTCAATGACATAACAAAGTACAATTTTGTCATGTTCAGCCGCACGCTCGTATTCCATTTCGACAACTGACTTGTCGGTGCCAGAAGGTACTGTTCCGTAACGCCATCCGACTAAGACTACAACATACTCGGCATCATCTATTGCAGAATATATTGATTCGATGGATGGTCTTGCATCTGCGGTTCGATATTCAAGCCCTATGTAGCGAAATTCTGCAAAGTTTTCAGCACTAGACAAAGTTGGGATAACAGCCTTTACGGCCTCCCTGTGTTCTGCCAAGTCAGCGGAGGTTGAACTTACATAGACTCCTGATGACATTAAATTTTCGTCTCCCTATTTTCTTGCATAACGAAAAGCTGAGCCGGAGCAGCCCAGCGGGCTGCGATCGGCTGTAGCGACGTTAGCATTTTATATTTTATACGCATTATATCTTGATTCATGAGCTTTACGATTTACAATAAATTCTCTTGCTGAGGCATACGTTCATGCTTGTAGACTTTAATAATACTGTAATCTGCTTTTAAGCGCCCTTTTTCAAACCACTGCGTTGTTTGCAACGCAACGTGAAGAACATCACCTTTGCTGAAAGCCTCAACACCCATTTGAACGGACTCCATAAACTTTTCGTCCGCAATTGCTGCAAATATTACTTTATTACCATCAGAGACTCGCCATTTATTGTCTTGATGGAACGAAGGCGATACAATTAAAAGGCGTGTATCAACGATAGATTTTGTTTCTCCTTCCTGTTCAACGGGTGCAATAAAATACGGCACTTCTTCTTTTGTGGTCGTAAAGGTATCTTTACCTTTGCTTCGTATTTTAAAAATATTAATTCCCTCACGATTAAGCGGCTGAATAATTTGTTCGACAGCTTTTCTAACCTGATGATTATTAAATAAGGTGAATAATTTTCTGTCAATTAAATCTGAATCTTCACCTTCAAATTTGAGTTTAACTTTTTCAGTTCTTTCAAACGTAACTTCTAAAGGTGTCTTTCCTTTTGATTTACGAATAAGTTGAAATAAGCCAAACATTCCTGCAATGCCTGTAATTTGTAAAAAAGAACTTATTGCCTGCGCATCTGGTCCTGAAAATAGACCAACAAATTTATTGTAAGCATTAGAGAGTTCGAGGAATACTTCAAAAGAACCTCGCTCAAAGCCAGAGCAAATACGTAAGCTAAGGCCCGATGGTTCAGGGAAAATAATTGGATTAGATTCATCAACCATTGTAACTAGGGCCATTAGTGCAGGGGCAAGAGCATGTGCATCAATTGAACCTTCTGCAATATCATCACCATCATAGACAATGCTAAAAAAGTTATTCTCATCCATTGTAAATTCCTTACGCTAACAGAGCATTAAGTGAAAAGCGTTCCGTCATATTACCCCATATAGAGGGAAAGATTTTCCACTTATTGCGTTATTAAAGGCAAACCGTGGAAAAGAATCAAATTACACCTATCGTTTTAACTTAGTTGGAAAATAAGACGGGTGATCTTAATTAGCCATCGTTCTATTACACGGACATTAATCCATTGTCAATGATTTCTTCGTTATATCGGCTATTTCGGAGGATGGGAGTACTCCAGGAATCTTTGGGACGGTGGTAAATATTGATGTAAACTTTATCCTACGAATTTACGGCATCAGTTT
>JAQVXN010000347.1 GCA_028709135.1 Bacteroidaceae bacterium
TGGTTTCGTCTATCCATTCCGGAATCTCTCCCAAAATTGGAGCAGTCATAGTCTCTTCAACATCTTTGCGAGAACGAACAAAGGTATCCATCTGAATCTTCGCCCATAAAACAATTGATGGAATTATTAAACCCAACAAGAATGAAATAATTAAAATAACATCTGTACGAGGTGATATCGGTTTCGGCAAGCCGTATGGATACTCAACAATACGTACATTCGCCTCATTAATAGCCAATTGCAGTGCAACCTCTTCTCTTTTATTTAACAAATAGGTATAGAGAGCCTCCTTAATGGTCTGCTGGCGAGATATATCAAGTGCTCTAATCTCTTTTTGTGGAATTCCTGACATCGCACTTTGGAAACCATTATCCACAGACTGAGCCTTATTCACCTGTAGTTTTAGTGAATTCACATAGTTATCTAATGATGCACGAATCGTAGCACGCATTGATTCAAGTGCTTTTTCCTGATCTTGAATAACAGAATTTACACTTGAGGAATTTGCAGACAAACGCGTATATTGCAACACCATATCATTATACTGACCTATTTGAGTCTGCATTCCAGTATTGCCCAAACCACCCAAATCTGGAATCAAGCTTTTATTATTGTTGGCATTCTCGCGTATATATTCTCGTAAATAATTCGCGACACTCAACTGAGCCTGTACTTCATTCAATTGTTGTTGAGATAAAGAACTCTGTTGAAGAAAACTCTTTGCATTCTCTGTGAAATCTACAATATTATTAGATTTTTTATATTGGGCTAGTTTATTTTCAACATCACTGAGTTCGGAACCAATCAACTTAATTCGTTTTTCAATAAAATTAGCTGTATTTGTAGCAACACTGTTTTTCGATTGAATAATATCCTGCTTGTACACATTTAATAATGTATTCAAAATAGCTTGTGCTCGATCTTCATTTGTATCCTTACACGATAAAACGATCAAGCTAGCTTCCTTATCAAATTCATCCGCCGTTACTGCTGCATTAAATTGGCTTATGGCTTTTTCTTTGCTTAAACGTGACACCTGTATCACTTTTCCAATAAAACCAGAACCTTTATCAGCTCGTGTCAGACATATTTTTCCAGCAGGCGTATTCACAACCTGACCATAACTTACTTCTCTTTCAAAATCTACTTTATTACCATCTATCTTTACATCCGTAATCTTCACAGTATTGTTTGAAAGTACGTCTACATCAAAAGAAGTACACGCAAAATAACGAGACAGGAATGCCGCATTAAAAGGTTTTACCTTATACAGGGTTATTGGTTGCAATCCCTCGGTTGTAGAATAATTTACATCAAGATGAAGACGATCAACAACAGTTTCCATCAAACGCCGGGATTGCAAAATATAAATTTCATTTTTCAAATTATCAGTCACTTGAACACCGTTTAACTGTTTCATGGCATTCACAGCTGAATTTCGGGAATAATTCCCATTATTATCATTGTCTTCAATCAATAAGGTTGCATGTTGACTATAAACACGAGGCTGTTTTTTTATGAACAATGCTCCAAACAAGCAACAGATAACGACAGAAAGAAAAAACCATTTCCAATTTTTAAGAAATACAGAGATACATATTTGCAGAATAGAAAAGATATCTAAATCTTGCTTTTCTTCTGTTTGAAAAGTTTGTTGTGATTCTATATATTGTTCTGACATAGAATTTATTTATTAAGCGCAATGATTAGAGAAATAATAGAAGCCGCCATACTGACCAGAGTTCCCGAAACTGTAAGATAAGTATAGCTTGTACTTCCTTTAACTTTGACTGACTTATTAGATTCCACATAAATCAAATCGTTTTGCTGCATATAGTAAGCAGGAGAATTAAAAACCGATTCCGGATTTGTTAAATCGACACGGAAAGTAACGCGTTTCCCATTTTCTTCTCGCACAATCAGCACGTTTTTCCGCACAGCAGTATTATTCAAATCACCTGCACGACCAATAGCTTCCAGCAAGGTCAACCGTTGCCCTGTATAACTTTGCGTCCCAGGATTTGCAACATCGCCCAAAACTGTAATTTTAAAACTCATAATCTTTGTAGTTACAAGAGCATCCGAAATATACGAAGCACGAATCTGTTCTTGTATTTTCTGAGAGACTTGACCTATTGTCAATCCCTTTACATTGATACGCCCAAGAACAGGAAAATCTATCGTTCCATCTTTATTTACATAAAAGTAAGTCATTCCTGACTGTAGATTCGCTTGACTCCCATAGGATTCATTGGAGCCACTATTAATAACAGTTCCATTATTAAATGGCGCAATTAGCTCCTTGTCTTTTGAAGAGACAGAAATAGCCAATTGATCATCTGGTTGAATGATCAATCCGTAATCTTTTGCAATATTCTTTGGAGCTGCGAACAAACTATCCACGCCCTGAACATACGTCATTTCTCTGTTGGACACGCATGACACACACATGAGCATCGTTGTTGTTATCAACAAGCACAAACCAAACAATTTATTCATGTATCCTTTAAATTACTAATATTTTTCGAGAATAATTATAAGCCTATTATTGTGCAAAGGTATCATATTTTTTAATAACGTCAAAGTTACTTTCGCATTTTCTATGGCAAAAGCTCCATATAGCTGTTGTTCTCGTGATCAAAAATCTAGCGCATGATGACTAAGAACGAAGCATCTAATTATATTTTGCAAACTTATCTTGACATTTTCCCATAAAATGTATGAAATATCAAACAACATACACATTTTGTTCAAGACAAAATTCTGATCGAGTAAAGTATAATGTATATTTGCGAAGCGAAGAATTACAAATAATAAAACTTTACAGATAATGATTAAGATAACTGACGAAGAAGCTTTACGCTATCATGAAGAAGGACGTCCCGGTAAAATTGAAGTAGTGCCAACAAAGCCACACAGCACACAGCGAGATCTTTCACTCGCCTATTCCCCTGGTGTGGCTGTTCCGTGTTTAAAAATTCAAGCAAATCCACACGATGTATATAAATATACAAATAAAGGTAACCTTGTTGCCGTTATTTCGAACGGAACGGCCGTTTTAGGTTTGGGTAACATTGGAGCGATGAGCGGGAAG
>JAQVXN010000348.1 GCA_028709135.1 Bacteroidaceae bacterium
CAAGCTGGACACTCATCATTAAGCAAAAAAGGCTCGTCGTTGTCACTCAAAGTCTCGCCGTTGAAGGAAAAAAGTTCGACGGCGAGCTGATTTAGTTCGCCGATGTCTCAAAGAAGCTCGTGGTCGAGCTTCCGAGTGACAATGATAGTCGCAAAAAAGCTCGATGACGAACTTATTTAGGTCTATGGTCAATGTAAAAAAGTCGGATGCCGAGATTTCTGATGACAACGACGAAGTTAAAAAGCTCGTTGACGAAGTTTCGAGTGACATCGGAGAGGTATTTTAGGTCGTGATTGATACTTTGAAGGGCGTGAATGCCCTGTTTTGGGCAATTTAGTCTTCTGTAAACCGCTGAATTTACTCAGTGGCTTGTTGAGTGTCAACGGAATTTTAAACTAATACACTGTCGGCACTTTAAAATGATACAGTTTTATACAATTTTATTCCTCATTCTAAAGCTATCACCTGTAATTATTAGCGGTTCGGCATGGTGAATTATTCGATCTATAATTGCCGCAGCTATTGACTGATCGCCGAAAGTTACAGCCCATTCGCTGAAGATTTTGTTTGATGTTATTATTACTGACCTGAATTCATAAAGATGGTTAATCAACTGAAAAAACAGGTTTGCCTGAATTTGTGCAAATGGCAGATACCCCATTTCGTCAATCACTATCAAGTCATAAGCAGATATTTTTTTGAGAAAAGCCTCCATTTTTCCATCATGGTTTGCTAATGTTAAATCGTCAATCAGATCGTTTACTGGATAGAAATACGCTCTAAAACCGGATTTAATTGCTTCATAAGCCAGAGCTATTGCCAAGTGCGTTTTGCCAACTCCGGGCGGTCCCATGAAGATTTTATTTTCCCGCTGCTCAATCCATAAGAAATTCAACCAGTCCTTGATTTGGCGTTTGTTGACCGAGTGTTGATAGGCAAAATCAAACTCATCAAAAGTTTTTAAGACAGGCAGATTCGATTTTTTCAACATCAATTTAATTTTGTTTTTATCTCGGTTTTCGCATTCTCGCTCCAAAATCCAGCCTAGAAATTCCAGACAAGTCATATCGTTTTCGGTAGCTTTTTTGATTCCTATTTCCAGATTATGGATTGAATGATAGCATCTGACCCGTTTTAAATTTGCTTTGATTTTTTCTATCATCTGATCACCTCGTTATATTTTTCTAACGGACGATCAAGCTTGGAAACTAAAACCGGTTTATTGGGATTAGCCGTTTTTTTACAAATCTCCTCAACATCTCTTTTGGTTTTGGTTTTGTTGATTATTTCTTCGATTACAGATGTTCTAATAGTCTGCATTTGCAAGGATAATTCTATAATATTTGACCAGTTTTCTGATTTGTGTTTAGCGTAAAGTTGCCGCAAGCCATTTAGCTGATCTCGTTGAATTTTAGGATTTTCAGTAATAATTTTATTGATTAGTTGTTCCGAGTCTTTAAATTCAACTAAGTCTGCAAGGCAGTTTTCCCGAACTTTTGACAACTCTTCTTTGTAATTTCGATAATGATTGTTGTTGATATTTCGAATACCTGGTGCTGAAGATATTTGCCATCTGCATATTTCCTCATTAAATTTAACATCTGATATAATCAGCATATCGCCAACAGTGTTGATCAGGACAGCTTTTTGTTGATATTGATATGGAACGGAATATTTGTTGCTTTTGAAAGAAATTAGACCGGTTTTATCAACCAAGCGCTTTTCTGAAACTTGTTCGCCGACATATGGTTTTAAGACTTTTTTCTCTTCATTAAACAAGATTGATGGAATTTGATTAGTGGCTGAATGAACCTGATTATTTACTCTGGTCAGCCAGGTTTGTGACTTTTCACGCGCATCTGACAAATCCGCAAAGGTTTCACCGTAAAGAAAATCATCTTTAATGTACTGCACTAATCGTTCAACTTTACCTTTGCTTTCGGGATCATAACCTTCGCAAACCACAGGCTGAAAACCGGAAGATAAAGCAAATTTATGAAATTCTTCATTCAGCCAAACTTCACGATATCGTTCACTGATTACGACTAATTTGGTTTGATCGTAAACATACTCTTTGGCTATTCCTCCAAAAAATTCAAAAGCTTCTTTATGTGCTCGAATGAAATCGCCGGTATTAAACGGCCTATTCTGAAGATAGAAGTATCGCTGACGGGAAAACCCAAAAATAAAAGCTACAAAATAGACTTTCATTTTCTCATGATTGTCCAGCAAAATCCAATCTTCACCAGGATCTACCTGAACCTGAAAACCAGGTCTGTCTGTCTGAATTGGCTTGTAAAACCGCATCGAACTTCTGCCGTAATCCGATCGAATTTTGGCCAAATATTTACGGAATGATCTTTCTTTAGCCTTGATTTCTGGATGAGTTTCTTTGAGAATCCGCAACAGCTTAACAGAACTGATTTCTGGAAACAATGTTAATTGTTCGTCAATCAACTGCTTTAATCGATCAAATTCGCTCGTACGCTTGACTTTTACCAACATCTGTTGTGCCTGTTCCTGATCAGTTTTAAGGTATTTGACTACTGTTCCAGGGGAGACTTCGGTTATTGCTGCAATGTCTCGGATACTCTTGCCAAGACTTTTAAGATATCGTACACAATGATACACTTGAACACCTTTCATTACACCTCTAAAGTTTGTAAAACTCAAGAAGCAAGTTAATATCAGCGTGTCAAATTAAAGTGCCAATTCTGTACTAATATAAAGTGCCGGTGACAGTGGATTGTGTTCGCCGGGTGCGAAGTACATTTTAATCAATATTCCGTAGAACATGGATATTGTCGGCATAAATGCTCCATTTAATTAAGATGTTAAATTAACAATTTTATATACTAATGTCAACAAAAAAACAGCTTTGCATCAATACACAATTTGAAATGGTTTGCAGTTCGATTTATCGGATTTTTTTTCGCATTATGTTTAGTTGGGTTTATTAGGTTCTGTATGAGAACCTTAGATTTAAAGCTTCTTACAAGCAAACAACTTACTATATTTCTTTCAAACGATCATTTAATAAGAATCAGTTGGAGTTTAAAATATATCGCCATCAATTTTAAAAGAAATACTC
>JAQVXN010000025.1 GCA_028709135.1 Bacteroidaceae bacterium
GTCTTCTACAAGTAAAATGATTTGTACTCCTGCTGTTTCCGTATCTGCAGGAGCATTCATTTTATCTTCCAACAATTTAATGATGGCTAATAAAAGTTCTGTATTTCCTAGCCAGCTAAATACGTAATCAATAGCGTTCATATTTGCAGTTGCTACGCGTTTGCTGACTTCTTTAGAAAAAGGTGTAAGAACAACAATTGGAATTCTAGGATACTTAACTTTAATGTCTGTTGCCTCTGCAAAAGTATCGTGGTGATCCATATTTGGCATACAAATAATCAATTCAAAATTACGCTGATGTAAAAGTCTCAGTGCATCTTCTTTTGTTGTTACTTGTGTAAACCGAGGAGGAGAGCTCAAGTTGAGCGCGTTATATTCATTGAAAATTTGCTCATCAATGCGGCCGTCTTCTTCTAAAATGAAGGAATCGTAGCGAGTCGCTAATATTAGAATATTGTAAACGCGTTTATTCATAAGGTCGGCAAAGGCTGTATCTCGTAGTGCCAACTTTTTAAAATCTGGAATGTTGCTCATATTTATCTAAATTCTTTGTCAAAAGTAAGAATTTTATTATTAAGAATTGTCTTAAAGCCAAATAAAATTAGGTAGCAACAATTTTTGACATTTTCTTAATGAATTCTAAAATTTCATAGAAAATAAATGAGTATATTGCTTCTTGCTTTATTTAAAATAGTCTATATTTGTTGCACGAAAAACCTTTAAACTATTTGTAAGATGATAGTATCAGAAATTTTATCAGAATTACAAGAAAAACATCCTGGGGAGCAGGAATTTCTTCAAGCCGTTAAGGAAGTGTCATTATCAGTGGCACCAGTTTACAATCTCCATCCTGAATTTGAAAAAGCTAGAATTATCGAACGCTTGATTGAACCTGACAGAATCTTAACATTTCGAGTTGTATGGGAGGATGATAGCGGTGAACTTCACGTTAATCGAGGTTATCGTGTACAGTTTAACAATGCTATAGGTCCATATAAAGGTGGCATTCGTTTTCATGCATCAGTAAATTTGTCTATTTTAAAGTTTCTCGGTTTTGAACAAACATTTAAGAATGCCTTGACAACCTTACCTATGGGAGGAGCTAAAGGTGGCTCCGATTTTTCTACGCGAGGAAAGAGTGAAGCTGAAATTCGTCGTTTTTGTCAAGCATTTATGTTGGAATTGTGGCGCAATCTTGGTCCTGATCAAGATATCCCCGCTGGAGATATTGGTGTGGGTGGTCGTGAAGTTGGATACATGTTCGGTATGTATAAAAAATTGTCACGTGAACACACGGGAACTTTTACCGGAAAAGGACTTACTTTTGGCGGTTCACTGTTACGTCCAGAAGCAACAGGTTTCGGCGCACTTTATTTTGTTAAGCAGATGTTACTTGACAGGCAGATGGAATTGGCCGGCAAAACTGTGGCTATTTCTGGTTTTGGCAATGTGGCTTGGGGTGCCGCATTGAAAGCCACACAGTTAGGAGCTAAAGTTGTTACAATCTCAGGCCCTGATGGCTATGTTTATGATGCAGATGGAATTTGTGGAGACAAAATTGACTTTATGTTGGATTTACGAGCAACAGGAAATGATATCGTTGCTCCTTATGCCGACAAATATCCGCGTGCAAAATTTTACGCAGGGAAAAAACCTTGGGAGTGTCCTGTTGATATAGCTTTGACTTGTGCAACTCAAAATGAATTGGATATACATGATGCAGAAATGCTTATTGATAATCATGTGAAATGTGTTGCGGAAGTTTCGAATATGGGTTGTACGGCTGATGCCTCCGAATTTTTTGTTCAAAATCACATTCTTTTTGCTCCTGGCAAGGCTGTTAATGCAGGTGGCGTTGCAACTTCAGGACTAGAAATGTCTCAAAATGCTATGCATCTGTCATGGTCCGCAGAAGAAGTAGATCAAAGACTTCATCACATTATGAATAGTATTCATCAACAATGTTTGGAGTACGGTCGCGAAGGTGACTATATTAATTATGTTAAGGGCGCGAATGTTGCTGGATTCATGAAAGTAGCTAATGCCATGATGGAGCAGGGGCCAATTTAATAGGATGTTGAGATTATTGTCGTGTAGGATAAAACTTTAAAGTAAGTTTGGAAAGAATGGTGCGAGATAACCCTTATTTAGGTTTTCTCGCATTGTTTTTTGGAGAGTGATCCCCCAATTGATTTACGCTCATTTTTATTTACTTGCTTCCAGACAAAGAAGTAAAGATTTAAAATACGGGAAATGAATATTTAATTAAATACATTTAGCGAGTTTAGATTCCATTTATTTTTTGTTATCAATTTAGCTGACAACCGATTGTGAATCAAATATAAGTGATATTTGGACATAAAAAAGGTTTGTTTCTTTTAGTAAGCTCATTACTTAGAAAAGAAACACTTTCCTGAATTTTATTTGAAGGTATTTTTACTGCATAAATCAAGAAATAGCTAGATAATCAATAATTTTCGTGGCTTAGAATTTTATTTAAAAGGGATTAGCCAATAAAATAAGGCAAGCAAGTGTGCTAAACTACCTTAGTTCTACCGTACACTATTAGTTACGTACATTGGTTCAGTCGGTAAAGTTGGGGATTTAACAAATCGCGGTTATTAGAAATCGCTCATTTTATGCTTCCTTCGGAATTCATGACTTATTTCAAGATAACTAAAGTAGAATCCAGCTCAGAAAGAGTATGGATTCTTTTAACTTTAAAAATTTAGGTTACAACAGATTTGGTCTCTTGCATGAATCTGACAGAGTGAATTTTAAGTGCTTCAATTACATTCTTTATTTTTTAAACAGCATTTTATAGGTCAGGATTTTGGCCAGACAGAAACAGTATACCTCATAGCACCTTTGATACACTTGATACTTTTATTTATTTGCCTGAAATTTTATCAGGATATGGTGTTCTAAATGAAAAGTTACTTCTTATTCTATGTGACGCGGTGCGTTTCTTTGGTGACGCGACGCGTTTTTTTCATGACGCACTGCGTTTCTTTTGTGACGCATTGCGTCACCAACTTTTATTGAGCATGTCAAAATTTGACAAATATGATCTAATCAATTCTTTGAAAGCAACGAGTTTATTTTACGTTCTGAGCACTGAATCGGAACAATTTGTTAAATCCCCAACTTTACTGACTGTGCCGCTAAATTCTATGAATAACTGATAATGAGAATTTTATTGGACATCAATAGCTTCATATAAAAGAAGCGTATGATGTCACAAAAAAAATAAGGGTGTGTTCATTGTTTTGACACACCCTTATAATTTACATAATAGAGAAAGCGCTCTCTTTTGTAGTTATTACATCAATTTGCGAGAGCCATCACCAATAACTACGTCAATAGCAATTGGTTCTTTACCAAATTTCTCTTGATAACTCTTTTTAGCTGTTTCAATAAAGTTTTCGTAAAGGTCATCACTTACAAGGTTAATTGTACAACCACCGAAACCTCCACCCATAATACGAGAGCCGGTTACTCCACATGATTTTGCAACTTCATTAAGAAAATCAAGTTCAGGGCAAGAAACTTCGTATTCTTTACTCAGGCCGTAGTGGGTTTCAAACATTTTCTTTCCAACTGCGTCATAATCACCTTCTTCAAGAGCTACAGAAACTTCATAAACTCTATATTTTTCACCAATAACATATTTGGCGCGCATAAAATCTTCTTCACTAATTTCTGATTTAACATTATGCAGCATGTCGAAATCCGCATCACGCAGCGTATCAACATCTGTCCAATGTTTTTTCATCACGGCGACAACGTTTTCGCAACTCTTGCGACGTTGATTGTAAGCAGAAGATGCTAATTCATGTTTAACGCAGGAATTTAGTAGTACAAGTTTATAACCAACAGGATCAAATGGGAAATACTTATATTGAAGTGAGCGACAATCTAAACGAATTAAACTCCCTTTACGACCAAACACTGATGCAAATTGGTCCATAATACCACAATTTACACCCAAGAAGTGATGCTCTGTTGCTTGACCAACTTTTGCCAATGTAAATTTGTCTACTTTATTCTCTCCGAAAAGATCATTAATAGCAAAAGCAAAAGTACTTTCAAGCGCTGCAGAAGAGGACATACCTGCACCAAGAGGAACATCACCAGCAAAAGCTGTGTTAAATCCCTGAACAGGAACTCCCAGTTTCATCATTTCGCGGCAAACTCCAAAAATATAGCGGAAGTGACTTGCGGACGGACCTTTTTCGTCATCCAGGCTAAATTCTACATAGTCTTTTAAATCAATTGAATATGCGCGTACCTTACGGGTCTCATTTGGTTTGATTTCAGCCATGATACCTTGTTGTACAGCTCCAGGAAATACGAAGCCACCATTGTAATCAGTGTGTTCTCCAATCAGATTCACACGACCCGGAGAAGCATAAATTGAGCCTGTGGTACCGTCGAAGTGCTCAATAAAACGGCTTCTGATGTCATCTATTTTTAATTTCATAATTTATAATGGTTATGGATTTTACTAATTATTCTGCAATTTTGTTTTTTGAAACTCTACTACCTACAAGGGCATAGAAAAGAATGTATGCAGTGCAAATCAAAACTACGATATAACTTGCCAGAAAACTTCCGGTAAAGTCTGCTACCCATCCTTGCAGAGGAATAAGAATAGCACCACCAAAAACCATAGTCATAAACATGCCACTTGCAAATTCCGTATATTTTCCTAGTCCTTCAACAGCCATGTTAAAGATGCCACCCCACATAATGGAAGTGCAAAGGCCACCAAGAACGAAGAGCAATGTGACTACAGGAATGGGTGCACCCATAATGCTAATGGTTAAATTCTTCGGGCCAAACATACCAATAAGGACGAAGACAATCAAAATGATGGCAAGTACGGAAACCTGTTTACGACTCGAAACATTTGCTCCAATAATACCGCCAACTAAACGTCCACAAAGCATTAAAAGCCAGTAAACACCTGCAATGGTTGCTGCAATGGCGGCATTAATGCCAAGGCCTGGAACAGCTGCGTCGGTTGGTGTAGACAGATATTGCAACACGTATGTAGGCAGACCTACTTCAACGCCAATGTATAAAAAGATAGCAAGAATGCCAAGATCAAAGTGACGATATTTAAAGACACCGGTTGTGGCAGATTCTTTTGAAACATTTGTTTCAGGTTCAGGAATGTTTACAATGGAGAGAACTACAAAAACAACAGCAAAAACACCGAGAGCAATAAAAAGAGCAGGAGTAATGTCCTTAATTGATGTATTTTTGGTTACTTCACCAATCAGGGCACCACCAAAAATAGTAACAGCGGTAGCTGCAAGAGAATTGCAAACGCCTCCAAATTGAACCAATTGATTTCCATGATTTCCGCCACCTCCGATTGTGTTAAGCATTGGATTGACTACTGCGTTAAGCATGCACATGCAGAATCCGGCAATGAATGCTCCGAACAAATATACCCAAAAACTTTGAACACCTGTCCAACCAGACACATATTCCAAAAATACTCCGACAAAACCAATTGCAATGGCTAAAAGAGCCGTTTTCTTGTAACCGATTTTTTTCAATAGTAAACCAGAAGGAATACCCATCACTAGATAAGCGATAAAGTTAGCCAAGTTTCCTAGTTGGCACTGGAAATTTGAAAGGCTGAATTGATTTTTAACGATGACGCCCATTGGGTTGCAAAGATTTGTAACGAATGCAATCATTGCAAACAGCAGGAACATCATAATAATTGGAACGACATTTGTCTTTTTAGTTGTACTCATAATTTTTTTATGTTTTAATTTGTTTTGTATCTTCTAAGAAATTATTCAACGCCAAACTTATACATAGTCTTCTGGCGATATACCTGCCCTGGTTCTAAAACAACTGAAGGGAAATATGGGTGGTTTGGAGAATCAGGTATATGTTGCGCCTCAAAGCAGAGTGCACTGCGACGTGGAAAAGTAGCACCATGTTGTCCTTTATAGCCATCTGCCCAATTGTCTGAGTAAAATTGTATTCCAGGTTCTGTAGTGTAAACTTCCATGGATCTTCCGCTATTAGGCTCAATGATTTTGGCGGCAAAACTAAATTCACCTACTTCTTTCTTATTTAATATATAGCAATGATCATAGCCGGCACCATTCTTGATTTGTTCGTTATCGGCATCAATTCGTTCTCCTACAACGTGAGGAGAAGTAAAATCAAATGGAGTTCCTTTTACGCTTCGAATTTCTCCGGTTGGAATAGAAGTTTCATCAATAGGAACATAATAGTCTGCATTTATTTTGCAGAGAACATTCATTGCTGATGGAGTAGGGCACGCTGTTCCAGCCAGGGAGAAAAAACCGTGGCTGGTCATATTGACAATCGTTTTCTGATCTGTCGTTCCTTCGTAATTGATGATTAATTCGTTGTCATTAGTCCAAGTATACATGACACTCATAGTAAGTATGCCAGGAAAACCTTCTTCACCGTCTTTGGATACATATTGCAGCGCCAAGCTGTGTTTGTTAATTTGTTTAGCTTCCCATACACGTGCATGAAATCCTGTTGGGCCTCCGTGTAAATGATTTGGGCCATTATTAACAGCTAGCTGATATTCTTTGCCATCTAAAGTAAATTTTCCCCGACAAATGCGGTTCCCATAACGACCTACTAATGTACTGAGAAAAGGTTCCGGACTGTTAATGACATCTGTAATGTTGTCATGTCCTTGAATGACATTTGCAATTTCACCATTTTTGTCAGGTATCATGATTCCTACTAATGCGCCACCATAGTTGGTGATAGCTACTTCGTTTCCTTTATCATTCTTTAAAATGAAAAGGTTTATTTTCTTTCCGTCTATCTCTTTTTCAAAATCTTTAGGAGATAGACCGCAAAGATTTTTTTCTGTATCTTCCTTCATTTATTCAATTTTAAGGTTGCAAGTTTACCGAATTATGTTGCAAATATAACTCAAAAGAAACAACCTTGCAAAAAAATAAACTAGAAAAATTACAGAAAAACTCTCCTTTTAAAATAAATTGAGAAAATCAGCAACAATATAGCTACTTCCTCCAATATAAATAAAATCTTCCGGTGAAGAATCTTTTAATGCTGCTTGATAAGCAAGGCCTACAGTTGCAAAAGAATTACCTTGCAGTCCATAATTTTCCGCCATTTTTTTCAATTCGTTCTCATCGAGAGCTCTTTTTATTTCTGCCTTTGTAAAATAATATCTGGCATTATTAGGAAGTAATTTAAGAACGGCACAAATATCTTTGTCACTAACCATGCCAAAAACAATACGCAATGTTTTACATTTTTGGGCTTGGAGTTGGCGTGAAATATAAGTAAAGCCTCCTTCATTATGTCCAGTGTCACAAACGACGGTTGGGCAATTCTGTACTTTTTGCCAGCGTCCCATTAGGCCGGTTGTTTCGCATACATGTGCAAATCCGTCTTTGACATTTTGATTTGAAATAGAGAATCCTTGCTTTCTGAGTTCAATCACCGCGTTAAGAATGGTATTTGCATTCTTTTCTTGGCAAAGTCCTCCCAATTCTCCATGTAGCAATTCAAAATCCTTTGTTACAAAATCTCTACTACCTTTTTCATAGTTGGGAAGAGAACTTTTGATTTGTTGTTGTTCTTCCGCAAAAAAAATAGGGGCTTGTTCTTGAGTCGCTTTTTCAAGAAAAACAGGCTTTGTTTCAGGAATTGTTTCTCCTATTATAATAGGTACGCCATTTTTAATAATGCCAGCTTTTTCCTGAGCAATTTTTTGTAGTGTATGACCTAAAAATTGCATGTGATCAAAACTGATATTTGTGATGATCGAAAGAATGGGATGAATAATATTGGTGCAATCTAAACGCCCTCCCAAACCAACTTCAATTACAGCTATGTCAACATTGCTTTCTTTAAAATATTTGAAAGCTAGAGCTGTAGTTAATTCAAAAAATGATGGACCCAAGGCCTCAAAGAAATGTCGTTCATTTTCAACGAAATCTATAACGTATTGTTCTGAAATAGGTATTCCGTTAACACGAATTCTTTCTCTGAAATCTTTCAGATGAGGCGAGGTGTAAAGACCCACGCGTTTTCCTGCTAATTGTAGAATAGCAGCTATTGTATGCGCACAAGAACCTTTCCCATTTGTTCCGGCAATATGAATTGTTGGGAATGAAAGATGGGGATGGCTAAAATGTTCATCTAGAATAAGCGTATTTGTAAGCCCTTCCTTATAACCGTCTTTCCCGATTCGTTCAAAAACAGGTACGGTTTGATAGAGATAGGAAATGGTTTCCTGATAGGTCATTAATCGAAAAACGTTTTAAATTTTTCAGAAATAGTTTTCCTTAACGATTCAGTGGGAGTAAAATTATCACTTTCAGTTAAGCTTTTCACTGTGTCTTTTTCTTCAGATGTAAGTCTTTCGGGTATATACACACTGACTTTTACAACCAGATCACCCGTACCATTTCCATATCCTTTTATGCCTGGGAGTCCTTTTCCGCGGAGCCGCAAAACTTTTCCCGGTTGAGTTCCTGGTTCAATACTAATTTTTGCTTTTCCTTCCATAGTCGGAATGGTCACAGTATCG
This sequence comes from Bacteroidaceae bacterium, assembly GCA_028709135.1. Taxonomy (GTDB): domain Bacteria; phylum Bacteroidota; class Bacteroidia; order Bacteroidales; family Bacteroidaceae; genus UBA6382. Next base: position 8,582 of record JAQVXN010000025.1, read on the forward strand.
CCCAGAACAGCTTGAGGCACGGAGAGAAGCAAATTATAGATGATATCATTTTCATCACGTATAAAGGTTGTATCTTCTTCTTCCTCAATCATGACTTGTATATCTCCCGGAACACCGTTTCTTCTAGCGGCATTACCTTTTCCAGGAACGTTTACAATCATGTCATTACTTACACCTGCTGGAATTTTGATTTCAACAACGTCTTCACCCATTACAACGCCTTCACCGTGACAATGATGGCATTTGTTTTTGATAATACTTCCTTCACCTTGGCAAGTTGGGCAGACACTTTGAGTTTGCATCATTCCGAACAGGCTCTGACGAACTTTATTGACGTAACCAGATCCATGACACTGAGGACAAGTTTCCATTTGTGAATGTCCTTCACATCCGGAACCATTACATTCGGGACAAGTTACATATTTTTTGAGTTTAATCTTTTTGCTAATGCCAGTATAAATATCTTTTAGACTCAGCCTCATTCTTACGCGCATATCACTACCTCTATACTGCCGTTGTCCAGCTTGAGAATTTCCGCTAAATCCTCCAAAGCCACTGAAGCCTGCGTGACCGCCAAAAATATCTCCAAACATGGAAAAAATGTCATCCATATCCATGTTTTGTCCGCTAAAACCAGCTCCGGCACCATTTAGACCTTCAGCACCAAACCGATCATAACGGGCCCTTTTATCTGGATCGTGGAGCACGTCATAAGCTTCTGCAGCTTCCTTAAACTTTTCTTCAGCTACCTTATCACCCGGATTACGGTCTGGATGATATTTAATGGCCATCTTTTTATATGCCCGTTTTATCTCATCGTCTGAGGCTGTCTTTTCGACACCTAAAACTTCATAAAAATCTCTTTTCTCCATTGATTTGAAATAGATTCCTCTGTCTGTTATTGACCAATAGCTACTTTTGCGTGGCGGATTACTTTATCATTCAGCATGTATCCTGCTTGCACGCAATCAACGACCTTACCTTTTTGTTCATCACTTTGAGCAGGGATCATTGCAATGGCTTCATGGAAATCTGTATTGAAATCCTGACCTTTTGTCTCGATTTTCTTTAAACCTTGTGACTCTAAAACTTTTTGCAATTTTTGAAATACCAATTCTACGCCTTCTTTCAGCGCTTTAATGTCATCGGATTTTTCTATATTCTGTTGTGCTCTTTCAAGATCGTCCATAATGGGCAGTAGGGCTGTCATTACCTTTTCTCCTCCATTAAGAATGAGCTCGGTTTTTTCTTTCAGCGTGCGCTTACGATAATTATCGAACTCTGCAACTTGACGAAGATATTTATCTTTCATTTCCGCCAAATCTTTTTCGAGTTTTTCAGTGTCCGAAACTTCAGTAACAGGTTCTTCTTTTACCATTTCTTCTGTTTCCTCTTTATCCTGTTCACTTTCCGTTTCAGGAGCAGGAGCTTGTGTAGCTTTAGCTTCTTGATTGGTTTCGGATTTTTCTATGTTTTCTTCCTCGTTTTTTTTATTTTTGCTCATCTTGCTTGGTTGTTTTTTATTAGTAACTAACAAACAGCGTACCAATTTCAGGATTTGGCATAGAGTTTTTCTTTCAGTGCCTTAATATGCTCGTCAACAATATAATCCTCATAATTCATCAGTTTGTCAATACTGCCATTTGGAGAGAGTTCTATTATTCTATCTGCAAGAGATTCAATGAACTCGTGGTCATGACTCGCAAAGAGAAGATTCCCTTTATAAAGTTTCAAGTTGTTGTTAAATGCTTGAATGCTTTCCAAATCCAAATGATTGGTGGGTGTATCCAAAATCAAGCAGTTGGCATTTTTCAATTGCATCCGGGCTATCATCAGCCTCATTTTCTCTCCTCCGGAAAGTACGTTTACTTTTTTCAGAATTTCTTCGCCTGAAAAAAGCATTCGTCCAAGAAAACCTTTTAAATAGACTTCATTACCTTCTCCAAACTGCCCAAGCCATTCCAACATGTTGAAATTTGTCTGAAAAAATTTGGTATTGTCAACGGGAAGATAAGCTGTCGTAATTGTTACTCCCCATTTATAATTACCAGCTTCGGGTTCCTGATTTCCTGTAATAATCTCAAATAAGGCAGTCATTGCACGTGGATCATGACTGATAAAAACTATTTTTTCTCCTTTTTCTATATTAAAATTCAAATGGTCAAATAAAACAGTCCCATCTTCTGTTACAGCTTTCAAGTCGTTTACTTCGAGAATTTGATTACCTGGCTCACGATCCATTTGAAAGATAATGCCGGGATACTTGCGATTTGACGGTTGTATTTCTTCCACATTCAGTTTTTCCAACATCTTCTTGCGACTGGTTGTTTGCTTACTCTTTGCCACGTTTGCTGAAAAGCGACGAATAAATTCCTCCAATTCTTTGCGTTTCTCTTCAGATTTCTGACGCTGATTCTGGACTTGCCTCAAGGCCAACTGACTGGATTCATACCAGAAACTGTAGTTGCCTGCATAAAGTGTGACTTTTCCATAATCTACGTCCACCGTATGCGTTGATACAGCATCCAGAAAGTGACGATCATGGCTCACTACCAATACTGTGTGCTCATAATTTCCCAAATAGTCCTCCAACCATTCTACAGTTTCCAAGTCCAAATCATTTGTAGGTTCGTCAAGCAGCAGATTGTCCGGATTGCCAAACAGGGCTTGAGCAAGCATCACACGCACTTTCTCTTTTCCTGAAAGTTCTTTCATAAACATCTGATGCTTGCTGTCTGGTATTCCAAGTTGATTGAGTAGTGTACCTGCACCACTTTCGGCGTCATAGCCTCCCATATTGGCAAATTTCTCTTCCAGTTCAGCTACTCTCATGCCATCTTCTTCACTGAAATCGGATTTGGCATAGAGTTCATTACGCTTTTGTGAGATGTCCCATAATTCATTATAGCCCATCAGTACTGTCTCGAGGACTTTGAATTCATCAAATTTGAAGTGATCCTGACTGAGGACACTCATTCTTTCTCCTGGACCTATTTCTATATTCCCTTTCGTAGTTTCCAGCTCTCCTGAAATGGCGCGAAGCAACGTACTCTTGCCGGCTCCGTTGGCTCCGATAATACCATAAATATTACCGTTTGTAAACTTGAGGTTCACGTCTTTGTACAATACTTGGCGGCCAAATTGTATGGCCAAATCTGAAATGGTAATCATGCTTTTAGCTTTTGCGTAGCGATTTTACGTTTTATTGATAATCTCGTTTCTTTCATGCTGATTGACACAGAAAGTTTTTTCTGTCTCCTAACTATATTATATATTTATTGCACAAAATATTTCGAGCTCTTTCTTTTGGACTACAAAATTACAAAAAAATAATGATATAGCCCAGTGTTTCGTGATTTTGGCTCCACCTTTAATTCCCAATTTTAAGAAGAATAATAAGATTTTAATAAATTTGAAACCACTCAAGATTATCAAGCTATGAATCTCTCTTTATAGCTCTTGTAAAATTCCTATTATATGAATGTACGAGATATTTTCTTAAGTCAATCAGATTATTTCTAAAACAAATCAGGGTCAAAAACTATTAATGGCTTTACAAATACGCCGTTCTTATCAATTGCACCATTTGCATAATTGTCAGGTTCAACACCATAGCCGTCCTCATCTCCATAGTTTTGTTGCACACATTCATGGAGGTGTATTAGACCATCGGAAACATTGTAACTTGCCTCTGTAAAATATACACCTCGTTTTTTTGCATCCTTAATTCTATCATAATCATAGTTGATCTGACAGAAAAGTTCTGGAGTTACCCTGAATAGTAGATAAAATCTAACGTCTTTTATGGAGGAAAGAATTTGATAAATAACATTCCAACATGGATAATCCGGTTTATTTTGTGTTATACTGTTATAATACGGATCGTATTCAAATGTACCTTGACTGATTTTCTCTATTAACGATTGTCGACGCTTATTATTAATGTTATCTGGATCTCTATCAATAAATTGGATGGAGTTAAAATCTTCTATGGATTTTTCCATTTCATTTTTTGTTTTCATCTATCAATATGTTGTATGATCTATCGTATTATGTTGGGACAAATATAAATAAAAAGGTTGAATCAACAAAAGCCTTTTATTAAATACTAACAGCGCCCAATCTTTTTGAGATTGGGCGCTGTTAGGGCTCACCCGATAAATTGTGTGTTTAATTATAAAATCAGGGAATATATAGAGTTTTTGGCA
>JAQVXN010000349.1 GCA_028709135.1 Bacteroidaceae bacterium
CCAGCAACAATAATCGCGTAATCCACCTTCCCTCCTCTAATACATATTAATTATTTACAGGCAACAAAGATATTGATGGATCGTTTCTTTCAGCCCAAGATAAAGGGCATCGCAAATCAGTGCATGACCAATACTCACCTCATCTATCCAAGGAATTTCAGAATGAAAATACTTTAAATTAATCAACGACAGATCATGTCCGGCATTTAGGCCCAAACCTTCATTACGAGCTGTTTCAGCCGCAATCACAAAAGGAGCAATAGCCTTTTCCCGATTAATCTCATAAACAGAAGCGTAGGGTTCAGTATAGAGCTCTACACGATCTGCTCCAGTTGAAGCAGCATATTTCACCATTTCTACATCTGCAGCCACAAAAACAGACGTTCTAATGCCAGCAGCTTTAAAATTATTAATAATGCCCTTCAAAAAATTCTGATGAGTCCGCGTATCCCAACCTGCATTGGAGGTAATTTGGTCTGGCCCATCAGGCACTAATGTCACCTGAGCGGGTTTCACATTCAGAACAAGCTTGACAAAGGAATCCGACGGATAGCCCTCAATATTAAATTCTGTAGTTAATACTGGCTTTAAATCTGTAACATCCTTATACTTTATATGGCGTTCATCCGGGCGGGGATGCACCGTAATGCCCTGAGCGCCGAACAATTCACAATCCAGTGCAACACGCACTAAATCAGGGTTATTACCACCACGGGCATTGCGAATAGTGGCAATTTTATTAATGTTTACACTTAGTCTAGTCATATTCCTTACTCTATATTTAAAACAAAACCTGCAATCTTGAATTATTTTTGTATCTTTGCCTACGTGCAAAGATACAAAAATCTTTTATTTCTTGTTCTCTACACATTCAGAAAAAGGATTGAAATGGAAAAAGGAAAAACCAAATTCGCCTTATTTGGAAACACTTATCAAGCTAGCAAATCAGCTTCCATCGGCAAAATCATCGACGTCTTACGCCGCACTTCGTCAGTCATTGCTATGGAAGAAGAATTTTACGACTATATTCGGTCTACATTGAAAATAGATTTCCAGCCAGATGAAATTATTTGCGGCAATGATTTTAACGCCTCGTTTGCAATCAGCGTAGGCGGCGATGGTACGTTCCTAAAAACGGCCGCAGCTATTGGAGATAAAGGCATTCCCATTTTAGGTATCAATACCGGGCGTTTGGGCTTTTTAGCGGACGTACTTCCTTCTGAAATTGAGGAATGCATTGAGGCCCTAAACCACGGAGATTTTTACATTGAATACCGCAGTGTGCTGCGCGTTTCTGCAAGTGACGAATCTCTTCGCATCTTTCCATATGCCTTGAACGAAGTTGCCATTTTAAAACATGACGATTCGTCTATGATCGGCATACGCACCCTCATTGACGACAAGTATCTCACAACCTACCAGGCAGACGGGCTCATTATAAGCACTCCTACGGGATCCACGGGATATTCTCTCAGCGTAGGTGGTCCCATTGTGTCCCCTACCTCCCACTCCATTGTTCTTACTCCTGTAGCCCCGCACAGTCTAAACGTGAGACCTATCATTTTGGAAGACGATATTACCATTCATCTTTCCATTACCAGCAGGAACCATAATTTTCTTACTTCCATCGATGGACTCAGTCAAAGTTTCCCTGACACGGTGCAACTAATAATACGCCGCGCTCCATATTATATTAACATTGTAAAACGCAATCACGCTCATTTTTTCGAAACCATTCGACACAAATTACTTTGGGGGGCAGACAAACGAATCTGAACAGCGAATATTCAACTTTAATTTTTTCATGAACAAAAAAATAAAATGGTTGTTTTTCGAGCCCAAACCAACAATATATCCAACATCTACTATTCTCAAATGGTTGTGGACGCAATTTAAAGAAAATCGGATACAGGCTTTTCTTAACATGTTTATTGGAGTTTTCATCATTGGCCTTGATTTTTTCTTTGTATGGTGCACTAAGCTCTGCATCGACATTGCCACTCATCAGAACCACAATTTCACGCTCTCGTTCATGACCCTACTTCTTGTAAGTACGATTATACTCCAAATTACACTTTCGTTTGCAAATCGAAGGGTCCGTGCCATATTCGGAGTACAAGCACAGAACCGCATGCAACGAACACTTTTTGGACATCTTTTAATGTCAGAATGGAATGGTATGGAGCATTTTCACAGTGGAGATATTCTTAATCGCATCGAAAAGGACGTTTCTAGCATTATCACCTTTGTCACAGAGTCAATTCCGTCCTTAGTCACCATCATCGTGCAACTTGCAGGAGCTTTTATTTTTCTTTTTACTCTGGATCGCATCTTGGCCTGCGTTATCGTTATGCTCTTTCCCTGTTTTATCATTATCAGCAAAATCTATGTTTACCCGATGCATCTCATCATTCGCTCTATCCGACAGACAGAAAGCAATATACAATCCATCATTCAAGAAAGCATTCAACATCATACCGTAGCTCAGGCTCTTCAACAAAATCACCACCTTTTTTCAAACCTGAGTCTTATGCAAAACCATTTGAAGCAACAAGTCTGCAAAAAGACTGCATATTCATCCACTTCTTCTGCCATTGTTAGCATTGGCTTTGCTGCAGGTTATCTTTTCGCCTTTTTGTGGGGTATTGATGGTCTAAATCTTGGAACTGTCACTTACGGAACTCTCATTGCATTTATTCAGCTAGTGGGCCAAATTCAGAACCCGGCACGCAGTCTTACGCATTATGTGCCGATTTTAATTTCAACCATTACCGCCAGTGAACGTCTGCTACAACTCATGAACATTCCACGAGAACAACCTGGACATCATCGCATTCTTCAAGACGCAATCGGCATACGCCTCTCTCACATTGAATACCATTATGAGAACCAGCCCCCTGTTTTAAAGAATTTCTCTTATAATTTTGTTCCAGGAAGCCGCACGATAATTATGGGAGAAACAGGTTCCGGAAAAACCACGCTAATTCGTTTACTTCTCTCCTTGGTTATTCCGCAGAAAGGAACTGCAAATATTTACAATCACAATCAAAGTTTGCCAATTGA
>JAQVXN010000350.1 GCA_028709135.1 Bacteroidaceae bacterium
TCGGCTAGTTCAAGTAAGTGCTTTGCTGATTTCATAAAATATTCGGAAGATGTTTCACTGTCCAGTCTTAATCCCTCAACCTCGAATTCAGGGTCATCCCAGATCTGTGAAAGCCGTCTCTGCGTTATTGCTTTGATAAATGGTGCAAGACCATATATACAACTTGCAGCTTGTCGGCGAATACTACTCATCATAAAAAGAATACTCTTACTGTTATGTAAAAAAGACAGTGTGGCAGCTTCAAACTGCAGAAGCTCATCATGAAGTTCTCTTTGTTCTCTTGTAAAAGCAGTATCTATTGTATATGAGCGGCGAATACAAAAATCCTGGATGTCTTGTCTGCGTGTTCTGTTTATGATGCTGGAAAAACTGTGAAGCTTCTCAACACTTGATATGATCTGAACACGTTCCTCTCGGGAAAACTCATTTTGGGAAAGCTGGGCGATTACCGATTGATATATAGGATTAGGAGCAATAATATGTCGTCCCCATTGAGTTCGTACAGCTTTTTTAAGAAGTGTAATAGCACTTTCAGCCCAATTTCCCGCCTGAGTACGAATAATATGCACAGCCTGATTAATATATGGGTTAGGCTTTGCCATCATTTTAAAGGTTTCCTGATCGAGTATCACATCAGGCCTAAGAACATTTAGCAGTGTATACAGATCCTGATCACTCGTCTGTAAAGGCGTAGCTGTTAAGAATATTACTGAATCCGCATGATCACATAAGTATTTGACTACAGCATATGCTTGGGTATTATCATGTCGTATATGGTGTGCTTCGTCGACGATAACCATATCAAAATATGGAGCCGGATCAAGATCAAGCAAGCCGGGATTTATACTTTTCAGCATTCCGTTTCCTGTGTCAGAACCATGAAGTATATCATTTCCCAGCAAGGAATATGGAATGATCGCTTTATTGTATCTCTCCGGCCAGACACCATCCCGATCGGTATCTGAAATGATTTGACGCAATGTAGAGCCATCAACGGGAATGAATTCTTCATCAAAACGCTTCATCTCCAACTCCCATTTGCGTTCTGCAACCAAGGGTTTGGGACATATAACCAGCACTCTTTGAATATCGGATCTAGCCTGAAGCTCTTTCAGGATTAATCCTGCCTCGATTGTTTTTCCGACACCTACGCTGTCTGCAATTAACAAGCGAGGCACATCGGATTTGATAATCTTTAAAGCCGGACGGAATTGATAGGGTACAAAGTCAATTCTTGCCGCATTCAGTGAGTATAGGTTTTCTATATTGGGGTTCTTAAGCTGATATGCTGTTAAACTGCTTTGCAGCGTATGAATATCAACAATCTTATAGGTTAGAACAGGATTGTCAGGTAAAACCTGATCGGCATAGAATGTTTTAATTTCACCGTTAACAAAAACTTCATACTTTACAGTACCGTCAATTTCGCAGATTGAAAAAACCATTCCCTTTACGGTTGGATCTGATTTAAGAAACACGATGCTTTTCTCTGTGATGGTCGGTGTTGCGATCTCCTTTTCAGCTTCACTGCTTTGTGCGCTTATCGCACTCTCTTGCGGAACAAGGCAGGCACCGGATAATTCTTTTTGGAATGAACGGATATCTTCACGTATATCGGCTCCAGCGCCATAAGTTTCTGCAAATTGCAAAACAACTCCAAGCTCGTGTTCAATGATATCCTTATCTGGTATATTTCCTGCACAATGTGCCCAGTTGTTGCGCACAGAACGCATTTTCCTGAGGTACTCACGCTCTTGTTGTGTTAAATAGAATACGCTGCGTAGCTCATACCAGCTTTTATTTGCCACACGAAGAAGAGCAGCCAAATCCAGTTCCTGTAAAGTTTTTATACTCTGTTCGACAATACGTCCCCGCTGATAATGGCTTAAGTTGTCTAAGACACACTCTGTCCACCAGGAGTCGCTAATCCTTGGCAGCTTTACGCTAAGCCATTCAGATAGTGCAATCGTTGACTTGTGCAAATACTGATTCATCTTACTAATTATGTACTCTTGATTCATAAAAAACTCACACCATCAGCCATTCCAAACACCTCATTTTGGTTGATAATATCATAATAGGAAATACCCATATTTACTTTAATATACTTTCTCTATACCCATGATCGCCTATTGATTATTTTTTCTATAATCAGCACGGAAATAGACTAAATAATCTTCTATCATAAAACCAAACTCTTTAAGCATTTGAATAATCAAATATCTGATTGAATTACTACTCAGGTTTGTTTCAACATAGATTGCGCCACATATGCTCTCTGGTTTTCTCAAATTATTTGGTTCCGCAGAAAAGCATTTTGGCTTAAGCCCATTTGTATTTCGGATGTTCGCAAATTCCACAAACCTATTTTTATTTAGCATAAATAGAGCTTCACAGGTTTTTAGAAGAATTTCCTTCCACGTTTTACAGATGTATGTTTTGTTCCTGAACCGAAACCCATATGGCCTAATGTGTGTAAAATCCTCGTTCAACGTATGTTCCGCTTTATGATCAACTTGGTATGTAATATCATCGGACATATCAGTATTGTTCATTACCTCATCTTGTTCTGCTAAAAACTCTTTGCTTGCTTTTTCATTTGATTTTGCAACAATATGATTTAGATAATCCTCATAGGCATTGATCTCTTTCGCTATGCCTATATATTTCTCCATACTGGCAAAATCTCGGTTTTCACAGAATTTTGCTACTCTATTATTAATAATTTTCATTATGTCGCTAAAGGATTCTTTTAGAAAGCTAATAGATTCAATCAAATCCTTCGACTCTTTTGGAAACTCTATCAGAATCATATTAAACAGGTCTGTAAATCGTTTTTGCATTTTAAGGCAACCTCCTGAATTCTTATTCGTAATTTTAAATATTTTAACTCTTTATCAAAACCAAATTTTTCTGAATGTTATCCTGTTTCCGTATATATTTTTCCACTCTTGCTCCATTTGACTGTCAATCTTAAAAATCAGTCATGGCATTCTTTTCATACCTGTTGCACATAATTGAATACTTTTGTTATTTGATATCCTTTTTTATTCTCATA
>JAQVXN010000351.1 GCA_028709135.1 Bacteroidaceae bacterium
GGTGTTGAAGTGGTAGAAGATGCTGTCGAAGATGCATGGAAGAATGCTGAGATTAATGGCATTAAGAATACGGAGTTTATAGCAGGTGATGTAGAAAAGGTAATTCCCGAACTTAATGAAAAAGGGGTAAAAGCGGATGTTATAGTGGTTGATCCTCCAAGAAAAGGCTGCGAAATCGCATTGCTGGATACGATTGTTGACATACAGCCCACGAAGGTGGTGTATGTTTCTTGCAATCCTGCAACATTAGCCAGGGATTTGATGTATCTTGAGGAAAGAGGGTATAAGGCAATGGAAGTGCAGCCTGTGGATATGTTTCCGCAGACGGCACACGTTGAGAGTATAATTCTGATGACGTATTGTGGTTCAGAGGATAGAAAATAGGATTTGACCACAATATATAGTGGTTTGAAGGCGAAAATTGGGTCAAAAATCAGTGAAAAAACACCGAGTTTTGACCTCTGATTTTGGGATGATTTATAGATGACATAGGGTTATTTGAGTGATGATAAGATAAAAATGAGAAAAACAGATTGATAAATTGATGGGTGAATTATATACTATGGATGAACATTAGTAGTATTATGTGAAGTAAAATTGTGCCTAAAGGAGGATATATAATGATTATTTGGTTAAATGGTGCATTTGGTTCTGGAAAAACGACATGTGCTTTTGAATTAAATAGAAGACTTCCTAATTCGTTTGTTTATGACCCTGAAAATATAGGATATTTTATTCGTAATAATACACCAAAAGAGATTCACAAGTCTAATTTTCAAGACCATGGACAATGGCGATTATTTAATTATGAAATGTTAAAATATATTTCCACAGAATATTTGGGTATAATTATTGTACCCATGACCATCAATAATTATCAATATTATGAGGAGATAATCCAAAGACTTATAGATGACGGTATAACTCTAAAGCATTATATTTTGTATGCTGATAAAGAAATCATATTAAAACGATTGAATAAACGACTTGAACGAGGTGAAACTTGGGCAAAATCTCAAATTGATTGTTGTATTGAAGTTTTTGATACTGAAATTACTGAAGAAAAAATCATAACAGATAATAGAAATATTGACTATGTCGTTGAAGAAATTGCAAAAAGAAGTGGAGTAACTCTTTTACCAGACAAAAGAACATTTTTGAAAAAAAGTATTGATAGAGCAATAACCTTAATAAAACATATACGTTAGCAAAGATATTTTATCAATTACGACGTATAATTCTTATATTGAGAGTTAAGTATTATTTATAATCAAATAGATAAATCGAATTGAACGGAGGGATTACATGGTAAATAAAACAGATGCCATTGAGATAATAACATATGCTGAAGAAAATGGAATTAACATTTGGATAGATGGTGGTTGGGGAGTAGATGCGCTATTAGAAGAAGAAACAAGAACACACAACGATATTGATTTATTTGTGGAAGAAAGTAATAGTAAAAAGTTTATTGAAGTTTTAGAAGAAAAAGGCTTTGCAGAAGTTAAAGAAGTATACACCACCACATCTCACACGGTTTGGAGGGACTCTAAAGGTAGAATAATTGATCTCCATATATTTAAATTCAACGAACAAGGATATATTGTTTTTGAAGGAGAAACATATCCTCCAAAGGTGTTTAGTGGTATTGGAAAAATAGGCGATAAAATGGTAAGATGTATTGATGCTGAAAATCAAGTATTATTTCACTTGGGCTATGAGCATGATGAAAATGATATGCATGATGTGAGACTATTGTGCGAGAGGTTTAATATTCCTGTTCCGAGTAAATATAAGTAACCAATAAACTCCAATTTGAACAGAAGGGATCATGATGGAATTCAGAAAAGCAGAATTAGAAAAGGCAGTATCCTTACTATCTTCTACCATTATTAATTGTGAAAAAATGCAACTTAAGTTTTCCGATTGTACTCATACAAGTGAACCAAATTGTGCTATACAGCAAGCAATCGGTGATGGCATCCTTTCTGTTGAAAGATTAGAAAGCTATAGGAAACTGAAAAGGGAAGCTGAGTATGATGTGTTAAATTCAAAGCAAGTAGAATCATTAAAGTTGAATGAAATATTTAGTGGTGTTGGTGGCATGAAAAACGCTAGAAAGTATATAAAAGAAAAAACAAGAGAAGGTAAGGGGTCTAATATGGATATAATAATTAGACAGGAAATTAAGAGTGATAGTGATAAAATCTATAATGTTGTGAAATCTGCTTTTGAAAATGCAGAACATACTGATCATGATGAACATAATTTAGTAGCAAGACTAAGGAAAAGTAAAGCTTTTATTCCTGAGCTTTCTTTGGTAGCAGATCAAGATGGAGAAATTGTTGGTCATATTATGTTTACTAAAATTAAAGTGGGTAAGCATATAGCCCTTGCCCTTGCACCTCTTTCTGTTTTGCCAAAGATGCAAAGTCAGGGTATTGGTGGTAAACTCATAGAAAGGGGACATGAAATTGCAAAGGAGCTAGGTTTCACTCTTTGCGTGTTACTGGGACACGCTATGTATTATCCGCGCTTTGGATATATTCCTGCAAGCAATCTTGGTATTCAAGCTCAATTTGATGTACCAGATGATGCTTTTATGGTAAAGCAGTTAGTTGTAAATACGGATATTAGCGGAGCAGTTAAATATCCAAATGAATTTTTTGTAAATGAATAGTAGAATAATTTTATAAGCCAAATCTAAGCCTATAGCAGAACATGTGTAAGATGATAGGGCATCTAATTTGATACTTGGAATTATATTAGGTGTCCTTTAAAATATAGATGACATATGGTAATCTGAGTAATGATAAGGAAAACGGAGTTGGAAAACTAAAGCAATATAAAAAGAAAGTTATAAATATATTAATAAAAGATGATCTATTTTTATCAAGTGTTTTTAGATGAACAACGTGGCAATTGGCAATAGTCTAGATTGATAAATATATATAATCGTGTTATAATGTTTTTAAATTATAGGAAGGAGAGTTGCAAAATGGGTATAGCTTCAATAAGAATTCGTCATTTAGTTGTTAAATAAATACAAC
>JAQVXN010000352.1 GCA_028709135.1 Bacteroidaceae bacterium
TCCGTTAACACTTACGGCAATACTTTGGGGCGGTACTCTTTCGCCAAAATGTTGCATCCACGTACCGCAGACCGTGATGCTTGGCTCGGATTCCATAACGCTATACTGAATTTTAAGTCTGTCGGGATGCATAATGTCATCTGCATCCATACGGGCGATGTATTTACCCCGCGCCGCATCCATTCCAAGATTGAGCGATGCTATAAAGTCATGTTTATTTTCCAATAAAACAATTCGTTCGTCTTGGCATGAACGGATAATATCACGTGTGGAGTCTGTAGAACCATCATCCACGATGATACACTCAAAATTCGAGAATGACTGCCCGATAATGCTGTCGATGGCTTCTTTAATATACTTTTCAACATTGTAAGCGGACATTACAATAGAAATAGCCGGAATAGATTTATCTTTTATCATTTTATTTTTGAATTAGCCCTTTATACACATTTACAGTTCTGTTTATCATCAGTTCAATACTCAATTTTTGTTCATATAATTTTCGGGCATTCTGCCCGATTTTTTTTCTCAAACTCTTGTCATTCATTAAACGGATCATTTTTTTTGCCATCATCTCTACGTCAACAGATAATCCAAATACAGATGAAAATCCGGTTTGAACTTTTAACGCATTCACCTCGTCTGTAAACATTTCATCCAATCCATCTACATTAGTTGTAATAACAGGCAGAGCAAACATGGACATTTCAACACCCGTATAACTGGCTTGTTCTTGTAAAGAACCGATTACGCCAATGTCATTTTCGATGTATAATTTTTTCAATTCTTCAATTCCAACTAATCCTAAGACAGTTACATTCAGAGTCGGATAGTCCTGTTCGATTCGCTTCTTAAAACCCGGCGGATGCTTTCCTGCTATTACTAAGGAAACCTGATATCCTTTCTTTTGAACTAATTGAAGAGCCTGTAAAATATAAAAAATACCTTTACTTTCATTTACTGTAGCAACAAATAAGAAGTTAAAATTTTCATCCCTATTTTTTTCGTATTTTCTGAATAAATCATCACAAATATCGATTCCACCATTTGGTATGACAAAAGTATTGCTCGTAACATTTCCTATACATTCATTTAAAAAGTCAATGCCACAATAAGTCCCGCAAATTAGAGCATCGGGTGCGGCGTAAGACTGCAACTCGCAATTATTGGTTACGTAAATTTCAGAATTTGGCTTTTCGGCTTTATTTTTGTTTGTGTAAGTTAATTCGTAGAGCCGGTTGAAACGTTTTTTATTACTGTTGTACAACCCTTTCCAAGGGATGCAGTGGAGGTGTGTGATTATCTTGCAGCCTGTCAGTTCGCGGATATATACCGCCAAATCTATCAAATTGAGCGTATGCAGGTGGATGATGCAGTTTTCTTTACCTTCAAAAAGATGTTTGGTAAGCCTGTAAACCTGTTCGTTGTATTTCCTTATCCAAAAGCGTTCTGCTATGATTGTGTTGTATTGTTGTGGAAGGGGTATACTGTATTTCACGTAATGACCAATCTTTTCTTCTTTTGGAAAAAGCAGCGTACCATCATTCCGCAGGTGTATCCAATATACCTGTATATTCGCAACATCTTGAAGCCCGCTGATCAGCGTACTTACGTGTCTATCTACACCGGAAGTGTTGGATGCGTGGGACATATCGATAAGATAGAGGTTAATAATGGACATAAACTTACAATAAGATCGTTTTCTTGTTTGTCAAATAAATCAACAGCCTGCTCACCCCTTGTTCATAACCTGCTGTAAATACTCCGGGTGGAATAAGCTCTAAAATCGCTTTTTCTATTTTGTTTTCTTCTTCTGTCAGAAACGAGCTCAAATATTTGTCGTTGTCGGTTAATTGAGATAACTCGATGCAATTTCTTAAACTGAGATTCTTTACATTATCTGAAATGGCATATTGTTTGTTAGTAATGATTACATCGTTGTATTTTCCTGTTTTATCTAATTTCTCTAAATAATATGCAGCTTTGTAAGAACTTTTCACTCTTTCGCTTCTGTACAAATCGGCATAATCGTTTAAAACCGCTCGTGAATAATCAGCATATCCACAATCATAGATTGTTTTCAGATACGTTTCAAACTTGGATAAAACGGAAGTTTTATTATTGATGTAATGTATGTCTTTGAAATCAAAAAACTGAATGGCAAAGTAAAGTTCATTGGCTTCAAAGATGCTTTTTATCATTTCATCAATCCGCTTGTATGATGGGCGATACGGCTTTACCACATTCAGAAAATAGTTTAGTTTTATCGCATTCAAGACTGTATTGGGATTTTCTTTCAGTTTTTCAAAATTAGTCAAAATCTTTTCGAGTTGCTCGCCAAATAATTCGTCAAAATCAGCGTCAATAAAATCGTTTTTTATCAAATAAAGCAATACATAGCCAATTCCGCTCATCCCATTTTCAAAACCAATATCATCAGTTCTGCTTACCAAAGCTTCCTGCAAGAGTTCAAAAGCCTGTTCTTCTATATATTCATCTTGCAGGTTGCGTGCAGCTTCAAACAGTACCCAAGCCATTCCCGCTTTCCCATTGTACAGCCCCGATGAGTTTATGGAGCAGGCGTTGAGGAGGATATAGTCAACGAGTTTTCGTATGGTTACTTCTTTAATCATTTTTTGACACTAATATTTCTTCCAATTCCACACCCTCTTTAAAATCATACAATGCCATCGTTCTCAATGTGAAATAGCTGCTGTATGTATCTTTGATGGCTGCGTAATAGCGTTGCATTGCATTATTTTGCTCGCTTTGAGCGGTAGTGAGTTCATAGACGGAAACTTTGCCCAATGAAAATTTCTGCATCAGCATCCAGTACTGCTCTTGCGATAAGCCGTAGGCTTTCTCTGCCGTCAGCCAAAGTTTTACCGAGTGATTGTAGTTGTTTATGTTCTCTTTTACTTCATTCTCAAATTCACGCATCTGCCGATCCCGTGCCATTTTGTTCGCTTCATATTTGTTCTCAGCTATTTTAATGCGGTTTTTATTAACACCCCATTGAAACACGGGAATTTGGAAACCAACAATAA
>JAQVXN010000026.1 GCA_028709135.1 Bacteroidaceae bacterium
TCTAAACCGGGGCCACGAAAAGATTTTATTGAAGTTCGGTTCGCTTTATCAAATGAGGATTTGAAAATTATGTCAATATGATATTTTTTGTTCAGTCTAACTAATTCGCCCGCCACAACTCTCAACAAATCTGCTGACTCAATGACGCAAGGACCTGCTATGATAATAGGATTCATAATTTTTTCTTTTCTGAAAAGCAAAATTACGGTTTTTCTTCCTAATGGCAGCAAAAAACAATTTGTTTTTCTACTTTTTCATTCTGCGCAGAGTCAACGAGCAAGTGCAAAATGAGCTGAAATGTTTAAAGGATGGAAGTTTAGAGGGGATAAAAGTTCAATTTTGCTCTGCGGTTGTTTTTTATCTTAATTTTCTTTTTGTGAAAAATACAGGTCATAAAATAAACTCATTGCTTTCAGCGAATTGCTTCGATCGTGTTGTTCCAATTTTTACATGCTCAATCAAAGTTGGTGACGCAGTGCGTCACAAAAGAAACGCAGTGCGTCACAAAAGAAACGCAGTGCGTCATGAAAGAAACGCGTCGCGTCACAAAAGAAACGCACCGCGTCACATAGAATGAAAAGTAACATTTCATTTGTAACACCATATTCTGATAGAATTTCAGCCCAATTAATGAAATGTATCAAGTGTATCAAAGGCACTACGAGGTAGAATGTTCCTGTGTGGTTAAAGTTGAGACCTATAAAACGCTGTTTTAAAAACAGGAAAGGTAATTGAAGTATTTAAAATTCCCTGTGTCAGATTAATGGAGAGACCCATAGAATTTTTTGTCGATTGTGAATCACAAAAATCTGTGCACAAAATATTTTCTTCTGCATGTAACAGATTTTCATGTTAAAGATGTGCAGTCAAAATATTTTTCATAATTTTGTGAGCACAAAAATTTAAACAAGATGAAGAGGATTATTGTTGTTTTATTAAGCTTGATTACATGTTATACTTTTGCTCAAAAGAGTAATATAAATGATTATTTAAAAGGTCAGGTACCTACTACTGAAAACGGTTCTGTTGTTTTCAATAAAACATTTTCAGTTCCAGGCAAATCAAAAGCTGAGATTTTTTCCAATTTGTTGGAATATACTCAAGGAGTTGTAAAAGCATCAGAACACAAAGATTACTCAAAAATTACTTTACAAGATGCGGAAAAAGGATACATTGTTTCCAATATTCAAGAACTTATGTATTTTAAACGCAAAAGTTGGGAAAGCGACTGTACGGATTTCTTTTACCGTATTTTGATAACGTGTTCAGATGGTAATTTCAACATGAAGATACAAGATATCACTTATAATTATGAAAATGATATGAATATTAAAGCAGAGAAATGGATTACAGACCTATATGCTTTAAGAAGTAATGGTAAATCCCTACGCAAAGATACAGGTAAATTTCGTCGTTTTACGATAGACCGAGTAAAACAACTGATGACAGATGCTGAAAAAGCCGCAAAAGAATAGTGCTTTTTAAAATAAGAAATTTCAGAAAATAAAAATGATGGGAAAATCCCATCATTTTTTTGTTAATTCAATAATATAGTCAATACTTGTTGGCTCCTTTGTAAGCTGTATGCTAATAGTTCCCGTCTTTTTACTAATAGAAAAATGGAGTTCTTTTTTGGTTGCAAAATCTATTGCATGCGTAACCTTTGCTTTCATCGAAACTTCAAGTATATTTCCTTTTAAGGAAAGAACATGTAAATAAAGTTTATTACCTTTCTTAGTAGAAATGCCCCATGATTGTTCTGGTATATCACCAGCTTCAGTACCATAAATAGTTTCTCCGTTGAGTTTCATCCACTCTCCGATTTCTTTAAGTCTATTTAAAGCCATGTCAGGCAATTCTCCATCTGGACGCGGGCCAATATTAAGCAGTAAATTAGATCCTTTTCCAGCACACTTGACAAGTAATTGAATTAATTCTTTCAATGATTTATAATTTAAATCAGCAACTTTGTAACCCCACATACCATTCATCGTCTGACACATCTCCAAAGGCAATTTACTAACCTCTTGTCCAGACATACCTGCAGTGTTTTCACCCGGTAAATCCCGCTCAAACATTTGAAAATCTTCTCCAGTGATAGGTTTTAAATGATGATTATTACCGATCAAACATGCAGGATTAATAGTGTGTATGTATTGATAAAGTTCTGGCATGCGCCAATCGAAAGGTGTTTTATCTCCAAGATGATCCCAATATCCGTCAAACCAAAGAGCTCGAATCGGACCATAATGAGTCAATAGTTCCTTAATCTGTTCCTTCATAAAATTGAAATAAGAATTGTAATCAACTTTATCACCCTTTCGACCAGTATCATGCCCTGTACTGCCAATTGGATAATCATCACGATACCAATCGAGTAACGAATAATAAATGTGCATATTGATACCTTCGTCATGACAAGCTTGTGAAAGTTCGCCTACAATATCTCTTTTAAAAGGAGTGCCGTCCACAATATTATAAGAAGATGCCGCAGTCTTAAACATGGAAAAACCATCATGATGACGAGATGTAAAACAAATGTACTTTGCTCCAGCATTTTTAATAGCCTTAACCCATTCATGAGCATTAAAACGAATAGGGAAAAAGCATGTAGCAGCCTTGGCATATTCATCTTTATTTAATTTGCCATCTTGCAAATACCATTCACCTTGAGCATAAGTAGAATAAATACCCCAATGGATAAAAATACCAAAACGATCGTTTGCAAATTGTTTGCGAGCTTCCAGATTCTCCTTGGTGGGTAAATATTCTGTCTGAGCACTTAAAGGAAAGACCAAACTCAACGTGAAAATGAAAAAAATGACAAAAGTCTTCATGTTTGTGTTTTTTAGTATTCAACAAAAATACAAAAATCTTTTGGGAATATAAAACTAAAGTCGTAATATTGCAAGTTCAAACAAAAGAGTTGGTCGGTTTGCCGTCGGCTTCATGATGGAGCAGGAGGAAAGTCCGGGCAACAAAGAGCAGTTCACTTCCTAACGGGAAGATATCCGCGAGGGTAAAATAACGCAGAAGAAAATAACCGCCTTCATTTTGGAGGTAAGGGTGAGAAGGCGAGGTAAGAGCTCACCGGCCGGACAGCAATGTTCCGGGACGTGCGTT
This sequence comes from Bacteroidaceae bacterium, assembly GCA_028709135.1. Classification (GTDB taxonomy): domain Bacteria; phylum Bacteroidota; class Bacteroidia; order Bacteroidales; family Bacteroidaceae; genus UBA6382. The sequence continues at coordinate 3,124 of JAQVXN010000026.1, forward strand.
ACGAACGTTGAAAGTTCAAGTAAACCGGCGTTTGAGGGTTGCTCGCCCAAACTTAGGTACGTCGGAGGGTAGAACGATAGAACCTTTTGGTGACAGAAGGTGTAGATAAATGGCAAACATCCTGATTCAAATTAGGATACAAAACCCGGCTTACAGACCAACTCTTTTTTTATCTTGTTAATCTAAAATTCTATCAAATGATAAAAAACATTTTCAAGACAGCATTTGTTGTTATTCTTTTTCTTTCATTGTCAAGTGTTGCGTTCGCACAATCAACAAAAGATCGCTGGCGTTGCCAACATGTCGTAAAAGGGTTAAAACTTGACAAAGAATTGTCTGCAAAGTTTTCACCGGTTTTTTATGCTTATCTGAAAGATTTACATCAAGCTGGTGATCTTTATGACAACATGAAAGATAAGTATAAAACTCAAATTGACAAGCATCAACTCACCTTAGAACAGGCACAGCAATTACTTGATGCACATTGGAATTCTGATGCAAAACAAGTTCAAGTAAAACAAAAATACACACAGCTATTTAGTAAAATAATCAAACTTCCTTATGTGTATTATGCTTTTAAATTATCTAACGACAAGGCTCCAAAATAGTTTTCTTCCTTTTATAAGCAGAATCAAAAGAGGGTGCGTTAAACAATGAACGCACCCTCTTTTGGTAACTCAATGGAATTAGTAATAAAGTTTGTTGTATTTTTGACAATGCTCTCAGTTTAGGACTTTATAGAATTTTTCACGACCTTCCTTGTGTAAAAGCAGGTAAATGTTTTATCCCTCTACTGATAGAGAATCCCTGCTTCTTGCTGTAATAACTGTATATTCCCAGTTATCCTGTAAAAGTGCTTTATTGAAAAGTGTGGAATAAAATTATTTGAAAATAAAAAGGATGTGCTTGTTGACACATCCTTTTATTGATATAAGTAATTTGTAGATCTTTACATTTGTTTCTCCACATTCAGTTGTTTATTTTTGGGTTCCGGCAAATTATTTTCATTTCCTGTCTTCCCACTATCATCGTCATCATCGTCGTCGTCATCATCGTCATCAGTATTTCTTGGCTTATATGTGAACCTCACAATGACTACACTTAATTCAAAAAGTAAATAAATAGGTAATGAAACCATTGACAAGGTAAATGCATCACTTGTTGGCGTAATAATTGCAGCAATAATCAAAATAATTACAATTGCATGTTTACGATATTTCACCATAAAACTTGGTTTTAAAAATCCAAAGCGAGCAAAAAGCCAACAAAGAACAGGGAGCTCAAAAAGAATGCCCATCATTAAGTTGAGCATCATCATTGTGTCGATATACGATTCCAAAGAAATTAAATTCTTAACATCATTGCTAACTTGATAAGTTCCCAAAAAACGAAAGGTCAATGGGAATATCAACAAATAGCTTAGCAAAGCGCCCATCAAAAACATGATGTAACCACTCAAGATAAATCGAATAGAATAGCGGCGTTCGTTTCTGTATAGTGCAGGAGCAACAAAAGAAAACAACTCATAAAGAATATATGGCGAGACCAAAAGTATAGCCATACAAAAAGCCATTTTCATGTGGACAAGAAACTGCGAAGCCATTCCGGTATTTATTAATTCAACATTAAAACCTTGCGGCGCAATCGAAGAAAGACCTACCGCATCACTTAATCTCCTTAAAAGTCGATAAGTAATGAAGCTATCGTATTTGGGGGCAAGAACGATTTGGAAAAGCAAATCCTTAAAACAAAACGTTACGATCGTTGCTATCATTACAGCAATAAAAACATGTATGATAACGGCTCTGAGAGCATCAAGATGGTCCCAGAAAGTAGCGTTTATATCGTGCTGAGGAGAGCTCATTCTTTCTTTTCCTCTTTGGGCTGCTGATCAGAATCCTTAAATTCCTTTTCTGTTGAATCTTCGATGCTGTTTATGCCATCTTTAAAACTACGAACACCTTTCCCTAGTCCTTTCATAAGTTCTGGAATTTTCTTTCCGCCAAAAAGTAGCAGAATAACGAGAGCAATGATTAGGACTTCTTGAAATCCAAAGCCACCGATAAATTGTAATTGAATCATAATTAATAGTTTATAATGTGTTATTTTTAAGATTTTGTACCAAAGTATTTATTCTCTTCATTTGATCAGGAATTTTAATGTGTTGCGGGCAAAGAGGAAGACAATGTCCGCAGGCCGTACAATGAATTGATTGTTTTTTTTCACGAACACTTTTTGAAAAGTTGCCCAAAAAAGCTTCGCGTGCTTTAACATAATTTGCAGACTGTTTACTTGCTGGGATATTTCCTGCTTCAAGACACTTATTGAAATAAGCAAAATTGGCAGGAATGTCAAGGCCAAACGGGCACGGCATACAATACCGACATCCAGTACATGGAATGACAGGATATTTCATCATAGCGACAGCTGTTTCTTGAAGAAAATTCTTGTCCGCATCGGTAACCGGTTTTTATGGAGAAAAAACAGTGATATCTTCCTTTAAATGTTCCATATATGTCATGCCACTTAAAGTCGTCAAAACGCCAGGTAAACTCCCAACAAAACGAAAAGCCCATGACGCCGGACTTAATTCAGGATCGCGTTTCTTAAGTTCTGCAAGTATTTTATCATTTAGTTTGGCTAAACGCCCTCCCAGTAGAGGCTCCATTACGACTACGGGTAAATGTCTATTAACAAGTTCTTCATACATGTAGGATGCGCTCGGTTTGTTATCTGCATCCTGCGTCCAATCAAAGTAGTTGAGCTGAATTTGTACAAAATCCCATTTTATATTAGAATTCAATGCATGAAGAAATGACTCTCTGTCTCCATGAAAAGAGAAACCCAAATGCTTGATTTTACCCTTCTGACGTTCGGAAACCAAAAAATCCAAAATTCCATTATTAACAAAACGCTGATCAAAAGAATCTTTTCCAGGTCCTACACTGTGAAGCAAATAAAAATCTATATAATCTACACCAAGTTGTTTAAAAGAATTTTCATATATTTCTTTAGCATTCTCCAACGTCCATTTGGATGCATCGAAATTTGATAGTTTAGTGGCAATATGAAAGCTTTCGCGAGGATAGTTACTCAAAGCAATGCCCATGGCATGTTCTGATTGTCCACCATGATAAACAGGAGCTGTATCATAATAATTGATGCCATGTTTCATGGCGTATTCAATCAGTCCATTAACTTTATCTTGATCAATAATCTCTCCACGAGTATTTCCTCCAGTTTGCTTGGTTGGCCAGCGCATTCCACCATATCCCAGCAAACTTATCTTTTCACCTGCGGCATCCGTTCGCATCGTCATTTGCGGAGTTCCTTCGGGACTAAGAAATGCTTTCATTCCAAAAGGTGCTTTTTCCGAAGCCTTTGTGTAAGCAACAGAAGAAACAGCTGCGGTACCAACACCTATAATTTTTAGGAAATCTCTCCTTTTCATTGTGTTTTTCGAGCTCATATCAACTTTGTATTAAAGGTTTCAACTTTTACGATGTTCTTTATGCCCTTCAACATAAATAGCCTTCAGCGGACTCGCTGGGCAATTTGCCTGACAAGCACCGCAACCAATACAGCGGCCTGTGTTAATAATAGGTATCTGAAAACGTCCTGACTGAATCATTTGAATAGAACCATTGGGACAGACTTCTTCGCATTTATGACAAGGCTTGTCCTTAATTACAATACAGTTTTCTCTTAACCAAACAGCATAACCTATTTGAATATCAGTTTTATCGGCAGGAGTGATTTTTTCTAAAGCCCCTGTTGCGCAAACATCATTACATTTCACACAATCGATCGGACAGGAACCATGATCGAAAGACAATAAAGGCAACATCAAGTTTTCAAAAGCTAAAGACGGGCTCAAAATATGCAGTGGACATGCAGTGACGCATGCGCCACATACCGTGCATAGCTGTTTATATTGCTCAAAACTAACGGCTCCAGCCGGAAGAATAGGATTTTTACTTTTTGGATTACGCTTTTTCGTCATCGCAGCGATACCCTCTCCCATCTTCCTCCGCACACCATCAACTGTTGATGTTTGAGCTAAACTTGTGGATAATGTCAGAAAACCACGTCTACTTGCATTTATAACTTCTTTTTTCTCCTTTTTTTTCGCTGGCTTACGATCTAGTAAAACAAAGAAAAGTACATAAACACTTGCAATCAAAAGAAATACAGCTGTAAACAAATAGGATAAATAATGTTTGTTTGAAAGTGGCTGCTCTACAAATTCATCTAGAATAAGGAGCAAACAGATCAAAAAGAGAAAACAGGTTATCACACCCATCCAAAAGCTTCGCACTCTGGATGATGCTGCGTGTTTTGCGCGCGCGGCTTTTGTGTGTGATTCCATTTTCATCGTTACTATTCAAAATCGACATGCAAAGTAAACATTTTTTTTTGTAATGAACGGCGTCGCACTCCTTTTTTGTAGGTGTTCAAATAGATATTAGTTTTTTTTCGCAACTGTTTTAAAAATTATTTATGAACAAATAGATGTCACTAAAACCAGTTGTTTAATATCGAATGTGCTTTTGGGGGTATGTCAGAACAAGAAAGACCGTTGATGCAATGCCATTCGGTAGGAAAAAACTAGAATTTTTTTCCAAAAACAATTGAAGTAGCCGTTTCAACAATAATTTTAAAATCCATCTTTAATGTTCTGTTTTCTAAATAATAAAGATCGCGGTCTAAACGCTTAAGCATTTTTTCCATAGTGTCTGTATAGCCATTATGCAAGGTTGCTTCCGAAGTAACGCCAGGATGAAGTTCATATAGATATTGATAGCGAGAATCATACTTCATAATCTTATTTATGAAATATCTTCTTTCAGGACGAGGACCCACCATGGTCATATCGCCCTTTAGCACATTCCATAGTTGAGGAAGTTCATCCAAATGATGCTCACGAAGAAGCTTCCCAATTTGAGTTAGGCGCCCGTCATACTTCGATGCAAGCTGAGGGCCATCCGGTTCTGCTTGCTCTTTCATGGTCCTAAATTTATAAATGGTAAATGGCTTTCCTTTATATCCTATTCTTTCCTGAGAAAATATGATTTTTCCATCACCTTGTTTTTTCAACATGAAATACACAAATAAAAAAACAGGGGATAAAAGTATAAGTCCTATTAAAGAAAAAACGATATCACAAAAACGTTTAATAAATAATTGCCATGGCTTCATGGCATCTAGTTTTGTTTCTAAACTTTCTGAATTATCAAAAATGGTTCTATATACGTCTCTGTATAACATAAGTCTGTTTTTTATCTTGTACAATATACTAACTATTGTGCGGCTAAAATATTGCAAAGTTAATATTATTTTTTTACAAAAAAAGCATAATACTCTCTCTCTGAGCGCAATTTTCAATACAGGGAAAATAATTCAAGGCTGCCATTTTGTTGAACTAAATATATGTTGTAACTTTGCATACAAAATGTATCGGGCTAGACTGGATTTGACAGCAGGATGGACGGATATGTAAGCATGCAGTGCTTTGATAGTTGGCACTTTAATACTAATTGTCAGAATTTTATCTGGCGAAAACAATTACGCTCTCGCTGCTTAGTTGAAGTATAGTAGGCAAGCTTTATCTTAGCACTAGGTGCTGAGACGAGACATCACACAATGGCTGTTGTTCCGAAGCTTATTGATATTGTGGTGCAGCAAATCGGAAATAGTTTGTGTCGGCTTCGAGGCTCAAATGAAATTTTAGAAGATATGTCAGGGGTTGGTTTTTTTGTCCTTGCCCATGGCAGACACTTTCGACAAAAATAAGCATGTAGAAAACATTTCTATTCCCTGTTTGGACGGGAGTTCGATTCTCCCCTAGTCCACTTGCTTCATAATTAAATAAGACTGTGCTGACGATTTATCCATCATGCACAGTCTTATTTTTAGCTATGGGGCAAAGAAAAATTAATTTTCTTTTTCATCTTCCGATAGCAGCTTTCTTTTCTCGTTCATTTTAATTTCAACAATAAAAGCCACCAATAAACCCACGCCAACTCCAGCAGCCAAAGTTAAGCAGAAAAAAGTAGGGTCCTTAATTGATAATAAAAAATTTACTATCGCGCCCAAGCCCAAACCAAGAAAAATACATGCAGACCGAAGTAATATGAAAGAATTTTTTTTGCCTTTAGGCTTGCTAAATAGTAATTTAACAACTTCGGCATCCGTCTTATTTAAAACAACAGATTCTTTCAACTCTTTTTCTCTCGTTTTACGATTAACATCTGTAATAATCCATCCTATCAAAGCCGTAATAGGTACAAGAAATGTAAGAATCACTGCAAAGATTGGAATAAGAGCATTCAAACTATCACTATTCATAATACTAAATATTTAAATAATTAAACTTTCTATTCTAAAGACCCTGACATGCTCAATTTATGACACTTCATTAATAGAAAAATAATCAATGAATTTCCATACTACAAAAATGAAGATCGAGGCAGAAACGCCTATTCCAGCATATACATAAAGAGGTAACTTTACATTGTTTGTAAGAAGTATCATACCAGAGAAGAATAGAAAAATTAAAAAAGGCCAACCTAATGAACAAGCAATTATTCTTCCCCACTTCTGTCGCCATACGTTTCTTGCAGAACGTTTCACCTGCATCATGGTTTGTTGCTCGATATGCATGCACGTTTCTTTTCTTTTAAAAGAACCCGCAATCAAATTTTCAAGTTCTTTATCTGATATTGTCTTCATTTTCAAGTTGTTTTTTTAATCGTTCTCTAATTCTATGAAGTCTCATTAGCACATTTGCTTGTGAAAGTCCTAATACTGTTGCAATGTCATTTGTGAGTTTGTGCTGATAGTAATGTAGTTTCAAAATCGTTTTATCTAATTCCGGTAAACTATCAATTGCTTTTTCCATTTTTTGCAGAAGTTGTTCATGCTCTTCCGAATATGTTTCTTCAACTAAATTAACATTTTCCAAATCCTCCTTACGAGTACGACGCTCTTCTTCTATCACATTTAGAGCCAAATGATAAGCAATTGTAAGCAACCATCCGCCTAAGGTCTCACCAGTCCAACAGGATAAGTTCTCATAACCCTTTATAAATGCCTGTTGAGTGATCTCCGCTGCCACATCTTCATGATGAACCAAACTTAAAACTTTCGAAAACATCATGCCATTATATTTTTGCACAATTTCTCTAAAATACTCAGAATTACCTTGCCGTATGCGAATTACAAGCTCTTTATCTTTCATTCTTAAAAGTTTCTATTCATAAGACAAGCTAATCAGAAAAATATAACACTTCAAATAAAAAAAATCTTCAGAATTTGTCTGAAGATTTTAATTGTGTGGGCGTTGACGGATTCGAACCGCCGACCCTCTGCTTGTAAGGCAGATGCTCTAAACCAGCTGAGCTAAACGCCCGAATGTTTTTGAAGAATCCCTGGAAATTTACCAAATCTCAATGAATGAGTATGTGGGCGTTGACGGATTCGAACCGCCGACCCTCTGCTTGTAGGGCAGATGCTCTAAACCAGCTGAGCTAAACGCCCGGGGTTTCTTCAAAAGCGATGCAAAGGTACAACTTTATTTTAATCTCCAAAATAATTCACTCAAAAAATATTTGTTAATACACTTTTTTGAATCTGTTATTTTAGTAATGGTTAAGTGAAAGTTTATTTGTTACATGTTGTTTTATTGTACTTTTTCATATAAAACTTGTTGTTTTTGAATGATTTGTAATCACACTATTTTTTTTAACGCAAAGTGTATACAAACATTCTTTATAAACTTTAGGAGTAAACGAAAATATTTTAATTGCAGATTGGTTTCCCTTCCGGCGTGATGCCTTCTGCAGAAACGGTGAATTGTTTGCAGGTGGAATTATTCCAAAATTCTACTTTTGTCTTTCCGTCTTTCCCTATTTTTACATCCGGATTCCAATAAAGTGTACGACGAAAGTCTTCTTCCGGTGGCAGCAGGTCGTAATTGTTCATTTGAAATGTCTCCGGCACATTATAGGCTTTGAAATATGTTTTACGAGTTCCCTTTTCTTTTATATCAACAAATTTGTGAGTGAAAACATCAATGAATAATGGCCTTTCTCCGAAGAGAGCTACCTGTAATGGGTCCGTTTCTCTGGGAAGTATCGTTACATACATTGTTCTGATATCATCCAAAGATAAATCAGGAATAATCTCAGGAGCACTATATTCCATGCCTAAAGAGCCTGTGTTTGTTTGATAGAAGTCTCCTATATGATCACTCCATAACGAAGAATTGCGTTTTTCAAACACTTGTTTTTTGAAAAACTCTTTTTTCTTGATCCATTCATAGACACCGGGAATTATTTCTCCGTTGTCTTTCATCTTTTCGGTAATGGCATCGCAGTCATAAAAAATGACATCATCAGTTTTTTCCATCATGTCTTCTCCGGTCCAAGATTTATGTAAGGGATCTGCTTTTTTGGCTTTTACTACCGCCTGTCCCAGTAAAATGTCTTTCTGAGCTTGTTTTGGCTTATGCAGCAGAGAGTCCGGTAGTGGAATGTAGGTCAGATTCGGACTTTTCTCTGTTTCTGGTTGCTTCAGCGTAATTTCCCGAAATGAGAGTAGTCGTGGTTCGGGTGAAAACCAACGATTAATGGTTACATTGCAATTTTGGGGTTTCCCGTTTTTTGATGTATTTATAATCAAAGTCCATTCTCCATCGCAATTGGGAATCTCGACAGCATAGAAACCTGCGGTATCGGAAACGGCATTTCCTTTAAACCACTCGCCATTCTGATTGTAAAAAGTGGCTTGCAGTTGAACCTTTCCAAAATCACTTTGCGTTTCTTTTTTGGAAAGTAACTTGCCAACTCCAAAGATGGAGGGCGGTTTCAACCTTCCATCCAGATAGAGTGCGTTTTCTCGTGGTTGCTTCTCATGAAAGGTCTCTTGTCCGGACATAATCATCCAGTCGTATTTTCTCCACCCTTGTACCATGGTCAACAAATCTGCTGCCAGGCGATGTTCGGCATCGTCACTTTCAAGGTAATAATCGGGCCGGTTGATATATCCTTTTAAATCCGATGAAAGTAACAGGTAAGACATACAGTTTTCATGGTTTCCGTCATTGAAAACCGTGGCATTGTCTACGACGGAAAGAGAAATGCTGCTTCCTGCTTCGGCTTCCAGATCAAGTCCCAATTTGGCGCAGGGTGAAATGGTTTGAACTGTAGGTGTTACTTTAATTTTTTGAGAATCGTCTTTAGCGGGCGGAATGAAGAACAACCGCTCTGCCAGGATTCTTCCTTCACTGTTGAAAAGGGTAATCTGACTAACACCTGCCGGCAGATTGCTGCGAATGAAAGGCATTACAACAGCGTCCTTTCCGATGGTCAAGGTATCGAAATAATAGACTTGTCCGTTTCTTTGCAGACTCAATCCCAGCAGTTGTCCTGCAAAAGTCTTGGTGGCTTCCATCTCCACCATCAGACTGTCTTTGGTTTGATCTTGGAGTGTCAGCGTGCATCCTTCTTCTTTTACCGGTGGTAAGGGAAAAAGTTTGAGTTTCTTT
>JAQVXN010000353.1 GCA_028709135.1 Bacteroidaceae bacterium
TATGCCTGAAGCTGAGACTGCTGCTAAAAGAAGGGGTTTTCGCAGAGATAGGAGGCGTTTGGAAAGTAGAAAACAACGAATTGCCCTTTTATAGGATTTAATGGCCGAAGATGGGTTGAAGAAGGATGAGGCCTTTTATCTGAGAATGTAAGAAACATTTTTAAACAGTGAAGACAGGAAATTGGAACATCTTACTTCTGCTTTAAAGAAAGAACTATTGCCTGAGGATAGTAGCCTTCTAATGTTTCCAAGCATTTACCATCTGCGGAATCACTTAGTTAAAACAAATGAAAAGGTAGACATTCGTTTAGTATATTTAGCTATACATCATATTATCAAGTATAGAGGTAATTTTTTGTTTGAAGACCTGGATATCGTGAATATATCCAGTGGCAGCAATACTAGGGATATTCTTAAAGAGGCAATTGATAAAACAAATGGATTACTTAACACTACTCTAAATTCCGATTTATTAGTTCTTTCCGGCATAATGGACAAGCTGTCAAATGCTCAAATGTCTCGAAAAGAAAAATCCGAATTTATTGCGAAGTTATTGACATCAGATACTGCTGATAAAAAAACTGCAGTTGCTTTTTCAAATGCAATAACAGGGTTAAAGTTCAAAATCGCTGATTTATTAGATGCAGAAGATGAAAAGAAAAGTATAAGGTTCTCTGATGAGCCAGATTACGATGAATTAGGACTTGATGATGAGGAAATATTAGCATTGGAACTGTTGAAGAATGTATACAGTTGGCAGCTTTGTTGCACGCTCTTGGGCAATGGTGAAAATTATTCAGACATAGATGGTGAAAAAAACATATCTGCTGCAATAGTTCAAAGATATGAGAAGCACTCCAAAGACCTAAAGATATTAAAGGCTTTTGTAAAAGGATTTTTTAAAGACAAATATAATTTAGTCTTTAGAGTTAATAAACCAAAGCTTAACAACTACTCTGCGTATGTCAAAAATGATAACTCATACATAGAGAAATGCTCCCGTGAAGATTTCTACGAATTCCTAAAAAAAGAGTTATTGAATGGCATAGAGAACGAAGAAATTAAATTATCTGAGGAATATAATCATATAATTCAAGAGATAGAAAAAGACAGTTTCCTTCCTTTACTTAGAACCAAGGATAATGGTGTGATACCATACCAGTTTCACAAGTATGAATTAGAACAAATAATTAACAGACAAGGCAAATATTATCCTTCATTGTCCAAGAATGGTGACAAAATTTTAAATATTTGCTCTTTTAGAATACCTTACTATGTAGGACCTTTAAATAGTACAAGTGACTTTGCTTGGCTGGAAAGAAAACCAGGTGAAATATATCCATGGAATTTTGAAGAACAGGTTTCTTTGTTGGACTCAGCTGAAGAATTTATCACAAGAATGACGAATCATTGTACTTACTTTAAAAATGAATATGTGCTTCCTAAACATTCACTTTTATACGAAGAATTTATGCTATTAAATAGATTAAACAAACTTACAATAAACGGAGAACCTTTTGAAAAAAGATTAAGCGCACTTGTTAAAATCCGATTAGTTAATGAGTTGTTCAAGACTGAGAAAAATGTAAAGCCTGTTGATATTGAAAAGTGGATAAGCAGCAACACTGTTTTAGGACCAGATGTCAAAATAGGCGGCTTACCGGAAGATAACAAACTAGATGTCTCATGTGGTTCTTATTATGATATGAAGAAGATATTTGGCGTTATTGATGAAAAAAATATCAAAGCGATGGAAAAATATGAAAACATTATTAAGTGGGTTACGCTCTTCAAAGATAAATCAATACTAAGAAAAAAAATTGAAAAGGCATACCCGGACATTAAGAAAGACGATATAGAGAAAATATGTAAGCTAAACTACAGCGGATGGGGTAGGATATCAGAATCTTTCTTGAGGCACCGTGTCACATATAAGAATAGCACAATGCAAATTGTTGATGTTTTAAGAAGCTCATTTATGAACTTAAATCAAATTCTAGCTTACAAAGCATTTGATCTTGAGAACGCTATTGCTCAGCACCATATTGAAGGCTCACTTGAAGAGTCAATTGATAGTATGATAACGTCTCCATCTGTTAAACGTTCAACAAGGGAAGTAATAAAGATAATTGATGAGATTCGAACGGTGATAGGTCATGATCCAACAGATATATTCTTGGAATTTGCAAGAGAAAAACAAAAGCGTCCAAAGAGAACAAAATCTAGGTTTGATCGTTTGACTGATTTGTATGAGTCGAACGAAATTACTAAAGATGTTAAAGAAGAGCTTGTTAAATTAAAAAGCGAAAAAACTAGACTGGATGATGACCGGATTTTGCTCTATTTTTTACAGCTTGGAAAATGCATGTATACAGGAGAAGACCTGAATATAGATTTGCTACAAACATATCAAATAGACCATATCATACCCCGCTCAGCAATCAAGGATGATAGCTTGGATAACCGCGTGTTGGTCAAGCACACGGCAAATCAATATAAGGCTGACTCTCTGTTGCTGAAAGCAGAAGTCAGAAGAGAGCGTTCTGCATTTTGGCATCACTTATACGACCTAAAATTATTGAGCTTTAAAAAGTTAAGTAACTTGCTGCGTAGCGAAATAAATGAAAGTGATCTTGAACGTTTTATTAACCGCCAGCTGGTTGAAACAAGGCAAATTGCAAAAAATGTTAAATCGCTATTAGAAGAGTACTATCCAAAACCAAAGATTACAGCAGTTCATGCAAGGCTATTGACCGATGCCCGTGAAAAGTATGAGTTATACAAGATTAGAAATCTCAACGACTATCACCATGCATATGATGCTTTTCTTGCATGCATAATGGGCAGATTCAGCAATTTGCTTCTGCTGGGTACTATTGATGATCCATATCGAACATATCGTATGTTTATTAACAGTAAATCAATACGGAAAAGCAATTACGGCTTTGTTCTTGGCTCATTTGAAAATGGATTAGTAGATATTGATACCGGAGAGGTTATTTTTGACCACGAGACTACTGTTCGTTATATGAAGGAAGCT
>JAQVXN010000354.1 GCA_028709135.1 Bacteroidaceae bacterium
TTCCTTTGCAAATCTTGGCAATCATACCTTGAAGTGCTTTTCCGGGACCGCATTCTGTGAAATCTGTAGCACCTCCTTCAACCATTGAGTTAACTTCAACCGTCCAGCGTACCGGGGAGGTAAGTTGCGCAATCAGATTATTCTTAATATCTTTAGAATCTGTATGTGCCTTTCCGTCTACATTTTGATATACGGGACATTGAGGATCATGGAATTCTGTGGACTTGATAGCCTCTTCGAGTTCATCTTTAGCTGGCTGCATCAGGGGTGAATGAAAAGCACCTCCAACTTTAAGAATCAAGGCACGTTTTGCTCCAAGATCTTTGAGCTTTTCGCATGCGGCGTTTACGGCATCAATATCGCCACTAATAACAAGTTGACCGGGGCAATTATAATTGGCCGGAACGACAACGTTGTTTGCTGTACTTATTTCTTTGCAAACAGCTTCAACTTGTTCGTCTGGCAGTGCAATGATAGCAGCCATTGTTGAAGGTTTTTTCTCGCATGCTTTCTGCATGGCCATAGCACGTGCATAAACCAGTTTTAAACCATCTTCAAATGAAAGAGCACCAGCAACGACCAAAGCTGAAAATTCTCCGAGAGAGTGGCCACCTACCATGTCCGGTTTCATATCTGGCGTACACAATGCGCTGATCACGGAATGAAGAAAAACGGCCGGTTGTGTTACTTTGGTCTGCTTCAATTCTTCGTCTGTACCGGCAAACATTATGTCGGTAATTTTATAACCTAAAATTTCATTTGCCTTGTCAAACAATTCTTTAGCTAAAGGATTATTATCGTATAAATCTTTGCCCATTCCTACAAATTGGGCTCCCTGACCTGGGAAAACTACTGCTTTCTTCATGATTCTGTCTTATAAATTCATTAAATTCAGGGTGCAAAGATACGGTTATTCGCTGACAAAGCAAAAAACAACTTTGTTTTTATTCCTTTCTGGTTGTTCTCAAGTGGTGGTATCCAACAGTTTGCACAAAAAAGAGATCTTATGGATAAATAGTTGAGAAGAATGATAACATGAGGTAAATCAAGGTATCAGTTCTGTTGAATTTTTTGTAATTTGAGCATTTCGTCTCGATACTGAGCTGCTAAAATAAAATCGAAACCTTTTGCAGCGAGTTCCATTTTTTGACGTAAAGATTCCACTGTTTCACCTTTAAAGGAAAGTCTTGCATTAAAGGGGGTTGTAGGTTCTGCGGTATTTACTCCTTCTTGATTTTCCGTTGCAGTGTATATGGCCGCTTTGTATGTTCCATTAGATGAAGCCAGAGAGTGATTACCAATAGTTTTTACAATTTGCCGTGGAGTGATATGATGATCCAGATTGTACTTCATTTGTTTTTCGCGACGGCGCTGTGTTTCGTCTATGGTTTGTTTCATGCTTTGAGTAATTTTTTGACCATACATGATAACTTTGCCATGGACATTTCGTGCGGCACGCCCTGCGGTTTGTGTTAGAGAACGGTGACTGCGCAAAAAGCCTTCTTTGTCTGCATCCAAAATGGCTACAAGCGATACTTCTGGCAGGTCCAACCCTTCACGCAGCAAATTAACACCGACCAATACATCAAATTTCCCTGCACGAAGGTCTTCAAGTATACGCACGCGATCCAATGTATCTACATCACTGTGAATGTAATTGGCGCGAATACCGTTTTTCATGAGAAAAGAAGTTAAATCCTCTGCCATACGTTTTGTTAAGGTTGTGACAAGAATACGTTCGTTTAGTTCTATACATTTTTGAATTTCTTCCAAAAGGTCATCAATTTGATTAATACTGGGACGAACGATGATTTCTGGGTCTAATAATCCAGTTGGCCGAATGACTTGTTCTACTACAACGCCACCACTTTGTTGGAGTTCATATTCAGCCGGGGTGGCACTAACATAAATGATTTGCTTGATCATTTGCTGAAATTCTTCAAACTTTAATGGACGATTGTCCATGGCGGCTGGAAGGCGGAAACCATACTCTACCAGAGCTTTTTTTCTGGAACGGTCTCCTCCATACATGGCTCCGATTTGAGGAACACTGACATGACTCTCGTCAATCACCATTAAAAAATCATCTGGGAAAAAGTCAAGCAGACAGTAGGGGCGTGTTCCCGGTTCTCTTCCGTCGAAATAACGGGAGTAGTTTTCAATGCCGCTGCAATGTCCCAGTTCCTTAATCATTTCAACATCATAGGTAACGCGTTCGTGCAAGCGATTGGCTTCAATTAATTTTCCTTCACTTCTGAAAGTAGCCTCCTGTATAGATAAATCTTTTAATATCTGTTCGATAGCAGAATTTACAGTATCTTTTGAGGTCATAAAAAGATTGGCCGGGTAAATTTTATAATCTTCAAAAGAGGTCATTCGTTCTTGTGTCTGACCGTTAATTTCTTCGATACAATCAATTTCGTCATCCCAAAAGGTAATGCGGATAATGTCTTTAGAATAGGCCAGACAAACATCGACGGTATCACCTTTGACACGAAAGTTACCGGGGACTTGTTCCAAGTCATTTCTTACATATTGACAAGCTACCAAATTACGCAACAGCTTGTTTCGTTCCATTTTTTGTTTCACTTTGAGCTCAATAACACTCTCATAAAAAGCGCCCGGATTACCCATGCCGTAAATACATGAAACGCTTGAAACTACGATGACGTCTTTTCTTCCTGAAAGTAGCGAGGATGTTGCTGCGAGTCTCATCCGGTCAATTTCCTGATTAATTTGCAAATCCTTTTCGATATAAGTATCGGTAGATGCAATATAGGCTTCCGGCTGATAATAGTCGTAGTAGGAAACGTAATATTCTACAGCGTTATTCGGAAAGAAATTTTTGAATTCAGTATAAAGTTGTGCAGCTAACGTTTTGTTGTGACTGAGAATGAGCGTAGGTTTCTGAACATTTCGGATAACATTAGCTACTGTAAAAGTTTTACCTGAACCAGTTACTCCTAACAGCGTTTGAGCTGGGGTGCCATCAAGGATCCCTTGTGTTAATTGGGCAATGGCTTCAGGTTGATCACCTGT
>JAQVXN010000355.1 GCA_028709135.1 Bacteroidaceae bacterium
CTGAGATGATCAAAGGTGTTCGTGCATCATCAATGAGAACGGAGTCCACCTCATCCACAATGGCGTAGTTGTGTGGACGCTGTACCAAATCTTTGGGACTGACAGCCATGTTGTCGCGGAGGTAATCGAAACCGAATTCGTTGTTCGTACCGAAAGTGATATCCGCTTGATATGCCTTGCGTCGTGCTTCGCTGTTGGGCTGATGTTTGTCGATACAATCTACGCTGAGACCATTAAACATATAAAGCGGGCCCATCCATTCAGAGTCTCGTTTTGCCAAGTAGTCGTTCACTGTGACTACATGAACGCCGTTTCCCGTTAAGGCATTGAGGAATACAGGCAGAGTAGCGACGAGCGTTTTTCCTTCACCGGTAGCCATTTCTGCAATTTTTCCCTCATGTAGTACGACACCACCGAAAAGTTGTACATCATAATGCACCATATTCCATTCGGTATCATTGCCACCGGCAGCCCAGTGGTTGTGGTAAACGGCATGTTCTCCGTCAATATCGACAAAATCATGGGTTGCTGCGAGTTTGCGATCGAAGTCGTTCGCTGTCACAATGACGTCTTTACCTTCTGCAAATCGACGTGCTGTGCTCTTCATGATAGAGAATGCCTCTGGCATAACTTTATTTAGTTCCTTCTCGAAGCGCTCCAATACATCCTTCTCCAATTTATCGATATGATTGAAAACATCTTCTCTATCCTCAATAGGCAAGGTCTCGATTGTTTCTTTCAACTTGTTGATTTCTTCACGCAAATCGTCTGCAGAATGTTGCACCTGATTTTGCAGCTCCTTGGTTTTGGCTCGGAGAGCGTCGTTATCCAGACTATCTATGCTGTCATAGACTGCCTTAATCTCTTCTACAAGGGGTTGAACTTCCTTCATGTCGCGAGTCGACTTGTTGCCGAAGAGTTTACTTAATACTTTATTAATATCCATTTTGATGTTGTTTTTTAAATAATGTGATGTGTAGTAAAGGCCTGTAAGAGACCGAAAAATTAATTACTGAAGCCAGTAAGGGCAGCTGTGGTACAGGCGTTGGGAGCGCGAATACGCATCACTTGTGATAGCGTGGGTGCGATGCAATCGACCGTGACAGGGGTGTCAATGGTGGTAGCTACAATGTTGGAACCGAAGAAGATGACGGGGAATGGAATATAAGATTCTACAATCATTTGTTCTTCTTTGGTGTCTTCATTAAGAAGATGCCATCCTGGTGCTACCTGCACCATAATGTCGCCTGAACATTTTGGATTATAACTGTTGTGAATTTTACTAATTCCAGGCGTCCATGCGCCCAAGAGCAAGCGTTGTGAGGTATATACGTCCTTAACGCCTGCAGACTGTAGGAGCAATTCCTGACAACGTTGCAAAACGTCTGCCATGCTGAGTTGCTTTGTCTCTAGTAGTTTATGATTCAGGTAAAGTTCATTACCGTAATAGGCATCTACATATTGTCCCTGACCGTACAGGGCCATCAGGTACATATTTAACAGTCCTGCGGTGCGATTAATATAAAAGGTACCGGTAGGTATGCGGTATTTTGATAAATTGGTCGTTTCGTTATCTGCGTCTCCTGTTGAAGTGATTACAAACAGAGCCTTACCTATACCCACTTTGGCTTCTACGGCTTTAATGAGTTCTTCCAATGCTTTGTCCAGGCGTACGTAAGTATCCTGCATTTCAAGAGGAAAGTCGCTGACAGATTTATGTTCGTAATTTCCAGCGTAGTAGGTGACGGAGAGATAGTCTGTAATATCATCATTACCGATGCTGGAAGTGCGAATACACTCCGATGCAAAGCGAGAGATATACTCATTAACTAGCCCGCTTGTGATGAAAGAGGTAAAACGGTGGTCACCTTTAAATTTATAGTCAAAAGGCTTTTTCATACCTTTCGACAAGAAGTAGCTGAAATTACCTGAAAGGTCGGATAAGGGTTTCCATTCTGTTGTGGTGAGATAGTTTGACAGATCATTCTTGCGATCAGCAACGGAGACCCATGAAGGGAATTGACCATAATAGGAAGTGCCACACCATCTTCCTGTTAGAGTATTAATCCAAAAAGCACCGTCAGCAGCATGGCCGGCACCAAGAATAGCTGCGTCGCGGAAAGGAGAAATGCCATAAACGATGGCTTTACCGTCTGTAGCGACTTTAAGTTCATCTCCAATCGTAGAAACACTGAGAAAGCGTGGTGAAGATTTTTCCGCCGTCAGAATACCTTCATATTGTGGATCATCGACGCAGAAAACAGGACGCAACGTCGTGCGGTCTAACCACGTATCTGAAATGATTCCGTGGTCGTAGGGCACAGTTCCAGTTGCTTCTGTTGCGACGCAGGCTGCACGATTTAGACGGTTTTGAGGATATTCGGCATGAGTATATACACGTCCCTCTTTCAATAAACGGCGAAATCCATTTTCGCCATAGATTGGTAAAAATGCATTTAGATAGTCTGTGCGTAAGCGGTCGATAGTGATGTTTACTACGACTTTTGGCACTGGTTTCATGTCTTGAGCTTCGATGGGCGTCAGAGACATTATTGCCATTAGCTGTGGGAGTATATAGTATATTTTTTTCATGGATGGTTTTTTCTTTGAGGAGTCTTGCTACAAATGGTATGGCATAATTGGCTCCTGGTGATTAGGCATAATGCCAACAGTAGAATTTCAAATCCGAAATGTTGTGGAATAATGAATGCAAAGACGATGAAAGCTGCCAATACGAAGCGAGCTATTTGATGATAACGACTCTGTTGATTTTGACGTTCGGAGCGAATGGTCCAGTACAAAAATATCAAAGGCAGCGGGTTAAACAAAATAATCAACCAGTTGGAATTTACTGTGGGGTGCTGCGAAAAGAAAAACATAAATGTGATGACGCAGCCCGTTAAACCTTGGGCACCCAATAATATGAGATCGAGAATCCACGTGGGTCGTTTCTTCCTAAAATCTTTGATGGAGAATGCTACGGTTACTAGGAAAAGTATAATGCTGCAACATAATGGAGAAATAGGGAATCCCT
>JAQVXN010000356.1 GCA_028709135.1 Bacteroidaceae bacterium
AATTGGCTGATAAAACAGCCCACTCGGCCGCATCTAACAATGCGCTCTCCAACTAACGGTGGGACACCGGTCTTATCTACTTGCTTACGCGTTCGAAAGACAGCTCAGGGGCGAGTTATTCACAAATATGGTACCGTTTTTCACCAACCAACGGCTCTCTGCAACACATTCTTTGTATTTTGTTCCCCGTCAAAGCTTTTGACGTATTCATCTTGGTTGTTATCATAACGCGTTTTAAAAATCTTGTCAAGTATTTTTTCTAGAAAATTATGACAACGTAACTTTATGATAGATTTTTTTGCCTTTACGGATAATGATATGACCCTTGCTAAAGTCATCCAGTTTAACAGAATCAGAAAAATTCTGAACTTTTACATCATCAATAGAAATACCACCTTGCTGAATCAGACGTTTTCCTTCTCCTTTTGATGGAGCCAATCCTGTTTTGACGAGCAAATCAGAAACTAAAAGTTTTCCATCCACAAAATCGGAAGTCTGCAAAGCGGTTGTAGGCATATCAGCACTGTGGCTACCTGCGGCAAAAATAGAGCGCGCTGACGATAGCGCTTTTTCTGCTTCTTCTTGCCCATGCACCATTTTAGTAAGTTCATATGCTAAAATTTCTTTTGCTTTGTTTAATTCACTGCCTTCCCAACTATCCATTTCTTCAATTTGTTCAATAGGCAGGAATGTGAGCAGTTTTAGGCAATGTACAACGTCTTCATCTGCAACATTGCGCCAATATTGGAAGAAGTCATAAGGAGAAGTTTTATCAGGATCGAGCCATACGGCTCCATTTTCGGTTTTCCCCATTTTTTTGCCTTCTTTAGTGGTAAGTAAAGTAAATGTCATTCCATAAACTTCATCACCTGTAACACGTCGAGTCAAATCAATGCCGCCAAGAATATTTGCCCATTGATCATTACCGCCAACTTCCATTTTGCATCCATAATCGCGATGTAATTTCAAAAAGTCGTAGCTCTGCATGATCATATAGTTAAATTCGATAAATGATAAACCGCGTTCAAGACGAGTTTTAAAGCAATCCGCAGTCAACATTTGATTGACAGAAAAATGCACACCTACATCTCTAAGTAGTTCAATATAATTCAGTTTCAGCAGCCAATCACCATTTTTGAGCATTAATGCTTTGTTATCTGAAAAATCTAAAAACTTCTCCATTTGGTTTTGGAAACACTTTGCATTGTGGTTAATTTCCTCAACGGTAAGCATTTTTCTCATATCGGTTTTACCAGTAGGATCCCCTACCATCGTTGTGCCGGTGCCTAACAATGCAATAGGACGATGTCCTGCGCGCTGTAAATGCTTCATCACAACTAATTGAAGAAAATGGCCGACATGCAGACTGTCTGCGGTCGCATCAAAACCAATATAAAAAGTAACTTTCTCATTATTGAGAAGTTCTTCAATTTTTTCGGGATGCGTCATTTGCGCGATCAGTCCGCGACGGGTTAATTCTTCAAATACTGTCATCGATCTGTCTCCTTATTTTTTCTTTTTTGCTGTCATCTATTTAAATTACTAAACAGCCTAAATTTGTTAATTGGTTCATTATAGCATGCATATTTTAAAAATACAAGTTACATCGTTAATTTCCGGCATCTTCAAGCATTTCTTCTGCATGTTTAAGTGCAATTTCGCTCAACTCATCTCCACCAATAATACGCGCAAGCTCATGTATACGCTGCTCACGGTTTAGTGAATCCACGGTCGTAAAAGTTCGATCATTATGTGCCGATTTTTGAATAAGTAAATGCCGATTTGCGAACGATGCAACTTGTGCAAGATGTGTTACAACAATGACTTGACGATTTTCGGCGACCTGAGCTAATTTTTTTCCTATTTTGAGTGCAGCGCGTCCAGATACACCCGTGTCCACTTCGTCAAAAATTAATGTATCGATCTCATCCTTTTGCGCAAGAACATTCTTTATGGATAGCATAATTCTGGCAAGTTCTCCGCCGGAAGCAATTTTTGCCAAAGACTTCGCTTTTTCACCAATATTAGTTGAGATAAAGAGTTCCAAATTATCAATACCGTCTGCAGAAAGCGGCTTTTTCTTGCACTGCACAGAAAGTGTGACCGAAGGCATATCCAAGAAAACCAATTCTTCTTGTACAGCTTTTACAAATCCTTTTGCGGCTGTTGCACGTTTTTGTGATAGTTCTTCTGCAAATAAAGAAGCTTTATCATAAAGCTGTTTTACCTGTTTCATCAGTTTCGCCGCACGTGCATCCGAAGTCTCAATTTGTTCAAGTTCCTGACACGCCTTATCATGATAAGCTAAAATTGCAGGGATATCTGGACCATACTTCTTTTTTAGAATATAAATTGTATCAAGACGTCGTTCAATATCGTCTAACTGAGACGGGTCACAGTCTAAATTATCCAAAAGATCATGGATATCGCTGGAAAATCCTTCAAACTCATATGAAATTTCTGTTAGTCGATCAGCCGCTGGATGAGCCGTCTCCAAATAATTTGCGGCTTCCGACATATTGGCAACCAATGCACTCAGTTGTTCTATCAGTCCAGGGGTTTCTTCGTTGCCATCTAACAGCGTAACGCTTTCACCCAGCGCCTGCGTGATGCTTAATGAGTTCTTAACTACTCGACGCTGTGCCTTTAATTCGTCTTCCTCATCCGGCTGTAAATCGGCTTCTTCAATTTCATTGATTTGATAGTTTAAAAGATCAATTTTGTGTGCTTTTTCTGCTTCATCTGTTTGAATTGCATCTAGTTCTCGATGAACATCCAAATAGGTTTGATAAGCATTATAACATTGCTCCACCAAATCTTCTAAATCACCAAAACTATCAATAAACGCCATGTGTTTCTGCGGCAATAAAAGTTTTTGATTATCATGCTGTCCGTGAATATTAAGCAAATATTCTGCAACGGATTTTATAATGGAAACAGTAGCAGGCCGTCCATTTATTTTACAGCTAGATTTACCATCTGCAGAAATTTCTCGATAGATTAATACCGCATCATCGTCGGATGGATATCCAG
>JAQVXN010000357.1 GCA_028709135.1 Bacteroidaceae bacterium
TGACTGTGGGCGACTATACACAATATAGCTCATCAGCTCCATCTCAACCACTTTCTCTTGGGGTTCCTTCTGACGTTGTAGATACTTCAACAATTGTTCCTAATGGATTAGTGGGAACTCTACAGGGTATGACAGTAACAAAACTCGGTTTAGGAATTTTTATTGATTCAAAGTTAAAATCAACCAATTCTACCTCTACAACTATTGACGGTCGCAGTGGTTATATTAATCCGAATTTAGTTCAGAATGAAGAAGGAGATGCAGACCTCATTATTGAAACCACTGACATGATTAATGCTGTCAAGGCAATTGTTATTACGAAACCAACAGAAATTGTGAACGTTTATACGATTGATGGTAAAATCTTGAAGAAAAACGTCAAACGCACAGAAGCTCAGAAGGGCCTGAACAAAGGTCTTTACATTATTGGAAAGAAAAAAGTTGCTATAAAATAGATTGAGTTAACTTATTCTTATAAAGAGCACTTCGAGTCTTAATGATTAGAAGTGTTCTTCTTTCGTTTTTTAGGAACCGTAGAATAATGAAGTTAGTGTGGAAATAAGCTATTTTTAATTTTCATCCAGAAATAATTGTTTTTAGTAGTGCCGGGTAAAACTTAAGAAGGTAGTTTAGCACACTTGTATGGCTTATTTTGTGAGGATTTCTCTTTTAAATAGAAATTCTAAGTCCCCTAAATTGTTGATCATTTAGTGATTTCTTTGGTTGTTTTGTAAAAACGCCTTCAAATGAAATAGCGATGAGAACTTTTACTGGACACCAGTAGTTACTTGTAATGAAAACGCGCTGCGTCACAAAAGAAACGCGTCGCGTCACAAAAGAAACGCACTGCGTCACAAAAGAAACGCGTCGCGTCACAAAAGAAACGCACTGCGTCACAAATTAGATGTCCTACGATGATAAGTTCCAGAAGAGTTCTGATTAGAAATAGAGTGCCCGGTTAAAAGAAAGACAGCTTTTTTATGGTCTAATGAAACATTGAGCCAAAAAAGGAAAGAAGGTGATTGTATATTTTAATATTCGGCAGGTAATAAACGTTTTTGGAATATGAATTTGTTAAGCCGTTTCGGATGTTTGCATTTGTAGAAAGTGTGAGGCTATTTGTCAAAACTGTGACAAATATATTTTGGAGAAAGTGGCATGTTCTTGATAAATGGTCTGGATATGCGAGATCTCTGCGAGGATCAATTTTATTTGGCGCATAAGATTTATAAAATCAGAAGCGGTTGTACAAGTATAAAAATGATACTTTCAGTCTGTAGCAATGTCAGCAAAGATGGCTTCTGAAATGCTAGCTAAATCTTGTGGAGAGATTTTGAGTTGAAGACCGCGTTGACCTGCGCTGACAAAAATAAATGGAAATTGCTGGGCACTGGCGTCAATAAATGTAGGAAAGAGTTTCTTCATGCCAATAGGGGAGCAGCCCCCACGAATGTAACCTGTGGTAGGCAGGAGTAGTTTGAGATGGAGCGATTCGCACTTTTTGTTTCCACTGATTTTGGCAGCAGCTTTGAGGTCCACTTCTTTTGCTCCGGGAACGACACAAACAAAAAATTTCACTTTATCTCCTGTCATGACGATGGTTTTGAAAACTTGTGCAAGGTCTTCTCTCAAACTGTTGGCAACGGTGGCGGCACTGAGATCTTCCTCGTGCACTTCATAAGGAACGAGCTCATATTTTATGCCTGCTTGATCGAGCAAGCGAGCCGCATTTGTTTTTTTGAGTTTCATAATCCCAATTCCTGTTTTAAAAATCCTGAAGTAAATCCTTTACCGCATAGTGCGACTTCTTCAGGTGTCCCTGTGGTTACGATTTGTCCTCCTGCATGACCTCCATCTGGGCCCATATCAATAATGTAATCAGCCATTTTGATAACATCCAGATTGTGCTCGATGACAATGACCGTGTTACCCTTGTCAACAAGCTGGCCAAGAACGTTCATTAGGGCGCGTATATCTTCAAAATGGAGTCCGGTTGTCGGTTCATCCAGAATGTAGAGCGTTTTGCCCGTATCCTTTTTGCTGAGTTCTGTGGCTAATTTTACACGTTGGCTTTCGCCACCTGAAAGAGTTGTCGAGGATTGTCCCAATTTGATGTAGCCCAGTCCCACATCTTGAAGAACTTTGATTTTACGCAGAATACCGGGAATATTGTCAAAAAACTCTACAGCTTGATTAATGGTCATGTCGAGCACGTCTGCAATGCTTTTACCTTTAAAACGCACCTCAAGAGTTTCCCGATTATAACGTTTTCCGTGGCAGGTTTCGCAGGGAACAAGAACATTGGGCAGGAAGTTCATCTCAATAGATTTGTATCCATTGCCCTTGCAGGTAGGGCAGCGTCCCCCCGGAATATTGAAAGAAAAACGTCCGGGTTTGTAACCGCGAATGACCGCTTCTGGCAGGTTGACAAAAAGATTGCGGACGTCTGTGAAAACACCCGTATACGTCGCTGGATTGGAGCGCGGTGTACGTCCCAAAGGACTTTGGTCCACGTTGATTACTTTGTCCAAGTATCTGAGGCCCTCAATTTTGTCATAGGGGAGCGGTTCGCAAAGTGCTCTAAAAAAGTGATGCGACAAAATGGGCTGCAATGTGTCAGAAATGAGAGAGGATTTGCCGCTACCAGAAACGCCTGTTACGCAAATGAGAGTGCCTAAAGGGAAAGAAACGTTGATATGCTGCAGATTATTACCGGAAGCTCCAATGATTTTGAGAAATTTGCCGTTGCCCTTGCGGCGTTTTTCGGGAATTTTGATGGATATTTTACCGTTTAAATAGCCTGCTGTAAGTGTATTGGAACGAAGCATATCCGGCACGGTGCCCTGAAAAACGACTTCTCCGCCAAGCCGACCGGCTCGAGGTCCCATGTCCACAATATAGTCGGCGTGCAGCATCATGTCGCGATCGTGCTCTACCACGATGACCGTGTTACCAATGTCTCGCAGCTTTTTGAGAGACTCGATAAGCTTCATATTATCACGCTGGTGGAGGCCGATACTGGGCTCAT
>JAQVXN010000358.1 GCA_028709135.1 Bacteroidaceae bacterium
ACAAACGGCGCTGGCACTCAAAAAGCAAAATATGCTGTAACCTTTATGGTCGTTGATATTTCACCAACCGGCCATATTCGGAAATAGAAGGAGCAGTAGCATCAGGGGCCACGGCACGTTTCATATTGGGTTTGTCGCTCATTTCATAAAGCAGCGTGGCACCATCGCGAATAGCCTCGTAAGGAATATAGGATTTGTCCCAGACTTTCCCGTTCAGATAGAATTTATGAACGTAAACATTCTTTTTACTCCAATTCTTTGTTGTCATCTTTAACGTTTTGCCGTTAGACAGTGAAAGCGTTAAAGCCGGTAATGCTGGTGAGCCCAAATTATAATATCCACTGGTAGGTGCAATGGGGTAGAAGCCCAGACAATTGAAGATGTACCAGGCTGACATTTGTCCGCAGTCATCGTTTCCGCAAAGAGAGCCGGGCTTATTTCCGTAGAAGTTATCAACGATAAAGCGTACCCATTTCTGACATTTCCAAGGTTCTCCCGCATAATTAAAATAGTAGGCAATCTGGTGACAAGGTTCATTGCCATGCCAATAATCGCCGATGCGGCCTTCTATGTCGTGTGCTCGATCGGAAGCTGTCGTCTTGTCGCCGCCGAAAAGAGAATCCAAACGCACTTTAAAAAGTTTTTCTCCCATCATGGTGCGGAGTCCCTGCACGTCCTGAGGTACATACCAGGAATATTGTACGGAAGTTCCTTCGGTAATATCGGGCCAGCCATTTTGATTCGGATCTTCGTACTCGTTGGGATGGAAAGGAGTACGCCAATTGCCATCTTTGTTTTTAGCACGCATATACCCCGTTGTGGTATCGTAGATATTCTGATAACTTAAAGCGCGGTTCATGAAATGTTGATATTCTGCATCCTTGCCCAACGCCTTTGCAGCCTGCGCAATGGCATAATCATCATAAGCATATTCCAGCGTTTTCGACACGGATTCACTTTCATGATCAAAAGGAACAAAACCAAGTTTATCGTAATCGGCAACACCGTCGTAGCGGGGACTGTTAGCTGTGGCGAGCATGGCGCGGAAAGCGCGTTCGCGATCAAAACCACTCACATTTTTCACAATCATATCTGCCAGGATGGAACAACTGTGATAACCAATCATACACCAAGTTTCGTTACCGTAAAAAGCCCATATCGGCAACAAATGTTCTACACTTTGCTCTTGATGTGCCAAGAAGGAATTGGCTACGTCGGCCTGTACATCTTGATGTACCAGGTTATACAGCGGATGAAGAGCGCGGAAAGTATCCCAAGTAGAAAATACGGTCAAATTGTGGAAGCCGTTCTCATGATGAATGTTTTTATCCAAACCGCGATAACTGCCATCTGCGTCACTGAAAAGGAATGGACATAAAACGGTGTGGTAAGCCGAGGTATAAAACGACTCCAGCTGTGCTCTTGTTCCGGTGGCATGATAGCGTGACAGTTCCTTTTCCCAAACTTGTTCTCCCTCTTTCTGAATTTGATCGAAAGTTTTTCCTTCGGTTTCTTTCAGATTCAGCAAGGCTCCTTCCGTACTGACTCCGGAAACTGCCGTGCGCACCATGAGCTGCTCATTTTCTCCGGTTTGGAAGTTAAGGAGGAAACGCAAATCGCGTCCACAAATTTCCAAAGGACTGCGAAAACGATAGGTATTGTAAATAATGGGTTTACCCTCTTTATAAAGTGTGATGTCACGCAGTTTTTTCGAAAAAACGGCTGCAAAATACACCTCGCGTTCCGGTCCCCATCCGGCTACAAGTTTGGAACCTACTACCGTGGAATCGTTCAATACTCTGAGGTTGGCCCAAATGCAGTTAAACCAAAGTGTGTGCTGCATATCTATGAGTACAAAACTTTTGTCGCTTTGTGGATAAGTAAAACGGAACATGCCGCTTCTGAGCGCCGTTGTCATCTCCGCCCGCACTTTGTAGTCCTCCAGTGTCACGGCGTAATAATTCACGGACGCTTTTTCCGTCTGATGAGAAAAACGACTGCGATAACCGCTGTTGGGTTTCTTTTCATCACCTTGATCCAACTTGGCGGCGCCGGTACCCGGAACAAACAGGAAATCGCCTAAATCAGGGATGCCCGTACCGCTAAAATGCGTAAGACTGAAACCTTCAATACTTTCTTTATTATATTTGTAACCGGCAGCAGCATCATAAAAATGCTCATCCGTATCCGGACTCATCTGTATGCCACCAAAAGGAAGTTGCGCACCAGGAAATACATTACCATAACCATCCGTGCCTATCATCGGATTGACAAAACTAATCAGATTGGAAGTTGGAGAAAGTACCACTTGTTTTTCGGCAGCAGCAGAGGCGGCAGCACTCAGGGCGAAAACAAATAAACCGGTTTTGAACAATTTCATATTTTAGAGTTTTTCATACCTGTCAGAGTCCTGTAATAAGACCGTCAAAGTGATGTTTATATGGAGTGCAAATATACGCAAAAATGGAGATTCCTCAGAACAAACAAATCATAAATCTTATGGCTGTTTATGTAAAAAGAGGACTTTCTACGAATGGTAGAAAGTCCTCTTCTATAAACTTATAAAACCAAATGAGAAAAGGTCCTAATCTTCAATTAAGTTTTTCCCCGTCATTTCGGCAGGTTGCGACAAGCCCATAATGTGGAGAATACTTGGAGCAACGTCAGCTAGAATGCCGTTTTCTACTTTGGCCTCTTTATTTTCCGTTACGTATATAAAAGGTACTGCATTGAGGGAATGAGCCGTATTGGGCGTGCCGTCATTATTGATGGCATGATCCGCATTGCCGTGATCGGCAATGATAATGGCTTCGTAACCCGTTTCTTTGGCAGCGTTAATGACGTCCTTTACGCAGCTGTCTACGGCAACTACAGCTTTCTCGATAGCAGCGTAAACCCCCGTGTGGCCCACCATATCGCCATTTGCAAAATTAACGACAATGAAATTGTAAACATTTTTCTTGATGCTATCTACTAATTTGTCCTTCACCTCGTAGGCACTCATTTCCGGTTTCAAATCGTATGTT
>JAQVXN010000359.1 GCA_028709135.1 Bacteroidaceae bacterium
TTAATCTGAAAACAACTTTAGGATCTGATCATAATATGGAAACCCATAATACAATCATGGCATCATACACCCCATGGGCAATAATCAACGAAAGCAGGGTGCAGCCTTTTATTTTCTCTCTAAATACGCAGTAGAGAACTCCAATAAATGCCGTCATAAAAATCTGAATGATATTTCCGTTGAATATATGAAACAACCCAAATAGCAAAGATGCTATAATGATAGCAAACCACTTAGAGTTTTTGATCGCCAATAATTTGTGAAATATGTAACCACGAAAGACCAATTCTTCAGCAAGAGCAACTCCCAATATTGCATAGATAAATTGATAAACAAATTGATATGTCTGCGTGTAAGTTGTGTTTCCAACCATATCTTTAAAACCAAGCATGATGGGGAGAACAGTTAAAACTAACGACATAGCTAAAGCAAGTAATACGCCGATGCCTATTTGCGACAGGATTTTTTCTTTTTTGAAGCCGATACTGCTGAGCTTTTCTTTGTTCACGATCATTAATATCGCTGGAACGAGGAAAAGCAACCACTGCGTGACAATCATAAGAACCATACGCAACGGTAAAGGGAATGACATCAGTAGATGTTGATTAAACATCGACAAACCAAAGACGGCAACAAATACACCGCAAACAACTATAACAAGCTGTATCATTTTGACTTAATAACTTCTTTGTTTTTTACCATAATTGAACTCCGTTTCTGAAATATTGAAATAAGAACTCAAAATATCCAACCTGACCACTCGCAACCCCTGACATCTAACCTGACCACTTGACTATCAAAAACCGCCCATATGGACTTGTTTCCTCGAACCGATATTTTTATGTTTTTCGCTCAATGAGTTTCATGCCCACGTGTGCTAAAACCCTTGATATATAAGGGTTTTAGGCTCTCTCAATCTTTTGCCCTTTTTATCAATATTACGCACTCAACGTGCCTTAAGTAGACAAAAATGCTGTTTTATAATTTGAAGTACAGATAATAATGGAAAGTAGAATTTGCTTTATCAAACTCATCTAAAAGAATTACATTTGATGCTCTATCTTCTGCAATAGGTTTATCTGGTATTTCTAGAATAAAGCTTCTGTTATCTGTATCAATTTCCATAACCAAATCAGTTAAATTCCTACAATCATTTAAGGGGATTATCTTTTCAAAGACTGAACGTGAACCATAAAAAAATATAACTTTATTCATCGTTCAATACCTGCCAACATAATATCATATACCCTGAGTTTTGCAACAAAAAAACAAGAAAGAGGCCTTCATCCTTTGTGAATCAAGGTATGGAGGCTTTTGCTTTTTGTCAAAAAGTTGTAGTGTAATAACCTGCCTTTTTGTATCTCCTAAAATTTTTTTATTTCACCTAATGACATAACCTTTCGTGAAAAATCAATTCCTACTTTTTCACCGATATCTCTTGATACCTCGTCATAATAATGGAACAGGTAGATGTTTTCATCTCCAGAATCCGTGCAATGGTAAGGGCTACAAAGCAGGTAAGGAAGTGAGCCTCGATATGTTCTTTTGTGGAAACGAATACTGGTCGTGCTTCAAGATCACTTTTAGTAACCTTGAATGCCTCCTCGATTTTCCACAGGCCACGGTATATTTCAATGATCCTGTCATCGTTTTCTTCCATTTCACTGGTTACGATTACATAGTAGCTGAGATAATTACCGCATTGTGCCATCAATGCACAAATTGTAGTCATGTTTGCCCAAAGAATACTATTAAGTATACAGGTGTTGTAAAATTATAATTACAGAAGCTCAAATTCATTTTTATGGAACTTCAGAACACCGTCATTGCTAAGCTTAGAAAGTTCGGCCGACATAGCGCTGCGCTCAACGGAAAGGTAGTCTGCAAGCTCCTGTCGATTAAATGGAATGCTGAATTGACTGTTTCCGGCTTTTTGAGCCTCTGCAGAGAGATAAGCCATAAGCTTTTCACGAGTGGTACGTTTAGAGGTGAATTCAATTTTCTGGGTTAATGAAATATTCTTCATTGATACGATACTTAACATATTCTGAATAAGCCGGCTATGAAAACTGCATGCTTTGGCGCACGGAAAAGAAAGCCTGTGACAATCGATAAAGAGTATCTCGCTTTCACTTGTAGTAATTACACTGAATGGAATTGTCTTAGCTTCCGCACAGGCAAAGGATTCTCCGAATAGATTTCCAACATCAATTCTGGCAAGGATGCTTCTGTTACCGTAATAGTCATCCTGAACGACATTTACTTGTCCAGACAATAAAATGCCAAATTGTTTGATGCTTTCGCCGCTTAAAAATATGGTTTGCCCATTGTTATAATGAACCTTTTTTGCGGACAGGCATGATAAAAGCGATTGTAAATCAGTCTCTTCAATATCCTTAAATAATTTTACTGTTTTCAGTATATCTAAATATTTTTTCATAATTTCTCCTTCCGTTGGAATTCCAACAGACTTGTTATCTTAAGCGTAGTAGACTAAAGGCATAAAGTCAAGAAAAATATGAAAATACACACTCGAAGAGAGGTGAACGGAAAATGATTCGAAAAATTATCAAAATCGATGAAGAGAAATGCAACGGCTGCGGTCTGTGCGCAGAAGCGTGCCATGAAGGTGCAATCGGCATGGTTAATGGTAAGGCCAGACTTCTCCGCGACGATTATTGCGACGGTCTTGGAGACTGCCTACCCGCCTGTCCCACAGGAGCTATCAGCTTTGAAGAACGTGAAGCGAAAGCATACGATGAAGAAGCTGTGAAGAAAAGCAAGCTGAGCAAACAGGAAGATACACTGGCTTGCGGATGTCCGGGCACACAGTCTAAAGCCATACACCGAGAAAATGTGTGTGAAGCCGTACCTGCTGACATTAACAACAACAGAAGCCGGTTGTCGCAGTGGCCTGTTCAAATAAAGCTTGCGCCTATAAATGCGCCGTATTTCTCTGACGCCAATCTACTAATTGCCGCCGACTGTACGGCCTATGCTTATGGTGATTTTCATAA
>JAQVXN010000360.1 GCA_028709135.1 Bacteroidaceae bacterium
AAAGTGGCGCATCATGATTGAAATGGCATTGTGATAGAGTTTGGTGTCAGCGTCTATGCAAACTAGAAATTCTGCCTCAGTATGTTGAATGCCATAGTTTAGAGCAGAGGCTTTGCCTCCATTGGATTTTGTGAACAGTTTCAGTTTCGGGTTATCAGAGAATGCTTCACAAACACGTTTGTAAGTCTCGTCCTTACTACCATCATCCACAAAAACAATGTTGAAATTTGGATAGTCTTGTAGTAAAAGGTTTTTTAAAGAGGATACGGCATTGACTTCCTCATTATATGCCGGAACAATAATGGAAACGAGCGGCGGATTTTCAGGAAGTGGGATGTCCTCCTTAAAACGTTTGTCTTTGCGTTTTTCACGAATAGTAAGAATCGTCATAAAAATGAGTCGACCCATTCCAAGAATGATAAAGATGATAAAGAGCGCCGTGAGGAAATTTGTTATTTCATAAATGATCGTTGCCAGTGTTAAATTGGCTTGCATGGCGTAATATTCCCTTCCTTTCGGAATGGGCGGCATTAGTTGATCTCGCGTCTTTCCTAGAAATTTTGACAAAGTAATGAAAGTGTATCCTTTTTTCTGAAGGTAGTCAATAATTCTGGGTAAAGCCTTTACGGTTTCAGCTCGAGTGCTACCGCCTGCATCATGAAACAGAATAATGTGCCCATTGCCTTGTTCGACTCCTTTGATGACTCGCTTAAAGATTTCGTCCGCTTTAATACCTACTTCCCAATCTTCTGGATCAATAGATTCTCCAACGTCAAGGTAGTTTTGTTCTCGTGCCAGAATAATCGGTTCAATTTCTTCCAAACTGGCAGGGTCGCTGTCGGCATTATAAGGAGCGCGGAAAAGGATTGTACTGTGCCCGGTGATGCACTCGATGAGAAGACGCGTAAGTCGCAATTCCATAAACGTGCGGTCGGGCGAATTTTCAGCTACATTACGGTGCGTGAAAGTGTGGTTACCAATATAGTGACCAGCTTCATAGACTTCTTTAACTAAGGGCAAATTCTTTTCAATCTGTAATCCGACCATAAAAAAGGCTGCATGAATATGGCGTTTTGACAAGATGTTCAGAATTTGTGGCGTCCATGTTTCATCGGGCCCGTCATCAAAAGTTATCAACAATTCTTTTTTGCCTGCTTTGCCAAATTTGCGAATTTGATAAGATGAAGGAATAGATTGATAGGTTTCGTCTGTGATGAGAAGATTCGTATTATCCATTTCAATATTCGCACTTCCTGGATGAGGAGAAGATAGCGGATCAAGAACTTCGCCATCACCTAGATAATTCACATCATTACTGCCGGCAAGATTCTCCATTTCTCCGATACGAATGTGCGCAGCAGCATCGTGAGACAAGTCTTTAGCGTAAAATTGCCATAATCTACTATCTTCGGTGCCAAGTCTCCACACACTGAATCCAGCGAGGCCATATTCAGTTCCGAATCGCATAATATTGAAATGAGTGGCGGCGTCAGTGAAATAAACCTGATGAACTTCGTGGTCATCATCTTCGTAGGCGTAAGAGAGATTGTATGTCTCAGGGTCAAAAAGAATGTCTGCTTCAGTGTCAGAGGCTGTGGAAAGAGCTTCGCGATACGAAACGCTCGTATTTTCATCTCCTTTTGGTGTCCAGTCATAACCATAAGCGCCCATACCAAGCACAATTTTTTCCGGTGGTACTTCTTTTGCAAAATTGTCCACAGCTGCCTGAATCCATTTTTGAGAACTAATAGGACCTGCGTCACTCGTAACAGAATACTCATCATACGCCATTAGGAAAAGGTAGTCATCGTATTTTGAGAGTTCGCGAATGTTATAGTCGGTATTAAAGGGCTCAATATCTTGGGTGACCAATAAACCTTTTTGATGAAATGCATGTGCGATTTCTTTAACAAACAAGATAAGATATTCGTCACTATTTTCATTCAAATTCTCAATATCCAGATTGATGCCAGCAAATTTGTTCTTCAAACATTGTTGCAACACATCATGAATGAGAACTTTTCGCTTCTGGGGGTTGTGCAGAATGCGCCCGATGGCTTCAGGCCTAAATTCTTGCTTAAAGTTGTTGCTGAGAATAGGCATGATGGGGAGGCCGCTCTTCTTCATCAAATTGTAGCCTTTTGAATCTATGTTTACAACAAGTTTATCTGTTTTTGCATTGATAAAAAACCATTCCGGTATAACCAGATTCAGCTTGTTGATGTTTCGTTTGAGTGAAAAAAGAGACTTGGGGTCCCAGGATACATAAAAGGCTGATCTAATTCCTGCATCAAAGTGGTTCCAACTATCGATGTATTTACGTGTTACGGTTTTTTCGCTACCTCTGAAGCGCTTGTATTTTTTTAGGGCAGCTGCTTTTTCTTGAGCATAATTGCTATGAAGCTTTTTCTCTTTAAAATAAGAACGAAAACCCTTGTATTCTTTCGAGTATTTATTCTCTTGCATGAATGGGCGCGATGCGGTCACCACGCTGCGATAGTCCTGCTTGAAAGGTAAACTTGGAAGATGGTCAATGATTACCATTGTAATAAAAACAGCAACTAGGATGGCTGCAATGAATAGAATGAAGCGCATAGTCCATTTAAATCTCTTCCATCGTGAGGTATTGTCTGTTTGAAAAATTTGTTTGCCCATTTCTATCCTTAAATTTATTAAAAAGTATACTTTTTCGGGGCGCAAAGTTATCACTTATTTTTAGCGTACACTTTAAGCATAGTTCAAAAAATCAATTCTTTTCACAATTGTTTCATTTTCCGACCTTTAAAGTGGAACTCTAGAGGCTAAAAGTCGAAGTAAAATTTTATTAATAGGCATTATTCTTTGAGAGTTCGCAAGGTTTTGATTAATTTTGCAGTTTTGATAATACGAATTCATCAGATGCAATCAAAGAGGCGATGAGTTAGGTGTGTATTGAAGAAAAAGGTAATGAAATTAGTAATTTTCAATAAAGAGGTTAAGCATAAATTTGTTCTTAAATTAATCGGATTTATTC
>JAQVXN010000361.1 GCA_028709135.1 Bacteroidaceae bacterium
AAACGGAATATCAACAACGGTATTCTGGAAGGGCTTAATTCTCTTATTCAACTGGCTAAGAAAAGAGCCAGAGGGTATGTAAATCTACAAAACTTTAAAACTATGATCTATTTTGTAACGGGGAAATTGCAACTCGATTACACACTCGATTCGTTATAGAGCCGTTTTAACTCAAACAGATTTAACAGAGAACTTGCAAAGTGGTACAATTTTTCGATTTACCAATGACATTTCTCTATCGACAGATGTTGTATTACCATACAAGGTAATCCTTCAATTTTGTGGTGGAAAAATCACAAAAGACACTTCTATTATAGATGCCGTAACCATTACAGCAGATTACACTATAATAGAAGCAGCACCCTATCAGATCTTTGAAAATATTACTATAAGTGGATTATGGAACTGTGATCATGCTTATTTTGAATGGTTCGGAGCTCTTGGCGACGGAAGAACCGACGACAGAGCCCACATCCAAGAAGCGTTAGATTCCTCCACATTTCCAGATTTCTTTCTGCTAAATAAAACCTATATGATAAACAGCCATTATGTATCATCTGATGTCACAGAATCTGATGCAATAGGTTTGAGTATTAACAGACATGTTCAAATTGTAGGACAATCATGGAGCACCATTTCAACGTGTAGTAATGATATTCAATTCAACGTATTAGTACAGATCAATTCATCCGGCGTGGGTCTAACAGGATTCAATATCACGGGGAACAATCCGTATCATGATGCCACTAACCAAATACAAGAACTTTTAGCAACCCGCCACATAACAGCTAGTGATGACAATCACGATTATAACAGTTTATCACTAATCGGAATGGGCATTACTAGTTGTGTCAAAAATTGTGTCAATTTAAATACTTTTTTAAGTCATTTGGAAAATGTGACTACAGGTTGGAGTGAAACGGGATTCATTATTAGAGGATTTTTAACGGCAGCCTCTATTATAACCCGCACAAGCACGACTTTGTCAGGATGTTACTGCAGTCACTGCACAAAATATGGTTACAAATTAATGGAAATGACCTACTGCCTTTTACAAAATTGTGCAGTTGACTTCTCTAATGCCCTTTCTCCTCTTTCTGACACAGATCGCAGCGATGGAAATCCATGTACTTTTGGGTGTCCATATTACTTTTTATATTGCTCAAGTATAAGCCTTATCGCCTGCGGATGTGAAGTTTCGAAAAACATTATGTACTTAAATCACTGTCAATGCATCAAAATTGACACTTTGTCTCATTGGTATGACCCAAACGAATCATATCCTAATACTGACAAAGATCAACCGAGACGTATTTACATTAGCAACTGCAACAGCATCAATTTCAGTCAATGTGTTATGGGAACTGATGATCCATTTATTTCAACTCATAACGAGCAAAATATTGGATTTAATGGTTGTTTGGTTCGAACTTCCAACGGTTCGGTTAGTGGTACCTTGATTTCAGCAGCATTAATCAATCATGTCTGATAAAAAATTTTAGCTACGGTTTGTTCTTAAAAAACATAGTTTTACGCTGAATATTCATTTTATCTGAGAGTGGCAAGTATAGATGTCCTACTCTCAGATTTTTTATTACTGCTTCTATACTTGAGTTCGATATAAGAAATTAGAAAAACGAGAGTTTATTAGTTTGAAAGATTCTATATCCGCAAAGATTATGTAAAATACTTGTATTTCAGACTCTGTAAATGCCAAATATCGGGAAACTGTGAGTACAAAGCACTTATAGAATCCTACACTGACAAACATCAAAAGACATCGATTTCTGTTTCAATTCCTACCTGTAACAACAGATAAAAAATATTCCTATAAACTTTAAAATAGTTCCTCTATCATACAGAAACATTACACGATAACGATAAAAATAACTCACCAATAAAAGATTGATAATCAGCAAAAAAATGAATAGTTCAGAAGAATCACATCAAAAAGCCTTGCATGGTTAGGAAAAAATGCGTATTTTTACAAAGTTATAGAAACCTAATTTGCAATCTTTGAGTGACAACTCCTGTAGAGAAAACGCTTAGTGAGCTATACCCTTACAAATTCTTCTTCTCACCTCAAAATAGATTTTGAGGTGAGAAGAAGAATTGCTCCCAAAGGACTTCCTCACAAAACACTCTCAAAAAAATGTAAAATATTAATTTCTGACTTCATGGAAAAAACAATCTACTTATTATAAGGGTCATTACATCCTAATAAGATTTCTATTTGATAGAATTTCGTCACATTTTCAAAACGAATACGCCGGAATTATTATACCTTCTTAACTTAGATGAAAGGTAAACTTTTTTTAAAAATATTATTTGTCGAAGCTCCATTTCACAAAACCCAAGTTCTGATCTTCGGTATGTCTCTATTCACAATCCCCAAACACTATACAACCCGACCAAAGACTTTATTTTTTATCCCCCAAAAACAATAATTATTTTGTAATCATTTAGCGCTAATATATAACGTATCTCGGAAAATTACTCCAAGTTTCATTTATAAAAATCTCAATCTTTTCTTTAAAATCAAGATATGCCTACAACAGCTGAAAACAATAAGCGTATAGCAAAAAACACCATCTTACTTTACTTCAGAATGATTTTGTTGATGCTGATCAGCTTGTATACTAGTCGTGTTATTCTAAATGTACTTGGCATCCAGGATTTTGGAATCTACAATGTTGTAGGTGGCCTTGTCTCTATGTTTTCTGTCATTTCAGGATCTTTATCTGCTGCAATTAGCAGATTCCTAACTTATGAACTTGGAAGAAAAGATGATGGAAAATTGAGAACAATATTTTCTTCTGCGGTCACGATTCAGATAGGACTGGCCGTTGTTATAGCAATCCTTACCGAAACTATAGGACTTTGGTTCGTTAAAGAAAAAATGGTGATACCATCAGATAGAATGTATGCAGCGCAGTGGGTCTTTCATCTTTCAATACTTGCATTCTGCATTAATTGACTCAGTATTCCTTATAATGCTGACATTAT
>JAQVXN010000362.1 GCA_028709135.1 Bacteroidaceae bacterium
AAACTCTCTGACTTGGCCACAGTCGCACTATCGGGACATGTAGAAACGAGTGGTTTTGGTGGATTGGAACAAGGTATCAATGAGCGCCGAAACAGCGATCTATATGAATATAGCATGACTACCAATGTACAACTCGGTAAATTCTTCCCAGAAAAAGCTAAGGTTGCCATACCTCTCTATTATTCTTACAGCCGCCGCAAAATTGCCCCCAAATATAATCCGCTCGATACGGACATGAAACTTAAGGACGCCCTCGACGCCCTCGCTACAAAACAAGAACGAGACTCCCTCGAGAATATAACTACAACCACAACAATTGACCGCAATTTTAGTGTTAGTAATGCACGCGTCAACATCTCCACAAAACGGCACCCAATGCCCTATGATCCGGCAAACTTTTCCTTCGGTTATGCGCACAGCCACAAATATGTCTCTGGAGAAACTACCATGCACGAAACCAACGATACGTGGCGTGTAAATTCTGCTTATCACTACTCTCCGGTATACAACGGTTTCGAACCTTTCAAAACTATCAAAAGTAAATCTCCCTGGTGGAAAATTGTTAAAGAGGAAAAATTAAACTATTTGCCTCAATCTCTCAGTCTCTCTTCTGATATCAACCGCACATATTACGAACTTCTGGAACGCGACATGGAGAACCTGTCCAATTCCTCATTACCACTTACATGGTCCAGTGATTTTCTTTGGAACCGTACCATGTCACTTAATTGGGATCTCACAAGCAATATACATGCAAGCATCCAGACAGGAACAAACGCTGAAATACAGGAACCATATACACCAATCAATAAAAACCTCTACCCAGACCGTTATACACAATGGAAAGACTCCGTATGGCAAAGTATCAGAAATTTTGGAACGCCACTGACTTTCCAACAATCTTTTAACGCATCTTGGAAAATTCCAATTAATAAAATTCCCATATTCGAATGGATTACATCAGACCTCAATTATGATGCAACATACAATTGGAATAGAGGATCCAGACTCACAAATAAAGCCTCATTGGGCAACGCCATCAACAACTCTCGCAATATCAAAGTGAATGGACGTTTTAATATGGAGCAACTCTACAATAAAATTCCTTTCTTAAAGGAAACTAACCGATATTTTGCCCTCCGACAAGCAGGGAATATAAGTAGTAGCAGTAACAAAAATAATTCATCAGACGACAAGAAAAAAAATGAGCCCAAATATTTCGAAAAAGAAATAAAACTGCTCAAAGATTCTGACACAACAATCATCGTAACCCATAACCAGAAATCACGTAAAATTCGGGTTTCTGCCATTCGTACTGACGGAAAACGCTATCCTCTCCGATACAAAATAAAAAACGCTAATAGCATTGAGGTTCTGAACAAAGACACAGCCAACGTAAAAATTACTGTACGTGCTCTCAAAAAAGATACCGATCAACCATGGTACAAAATTTTACGTCTTACTGCTCGCACGGCAATGCTAATACGTAACGTCAATATAAGTTATAATGACAATTTCAGTATGTCGCTACCTGGGTTTATGCCAAATGTCGGAGACTTTTTCGGACAGAACAACAGTGCGGGGCTCACTCCTGGTCTTGATTTCGCATTTGGACTAACAGGTGAAAATTACATTAACAAAGCCAAGCAACGTGGTTGGTTGCTCAATAACGACAGCGTATCCACGCCTGCAACAACAAATAGCAGTCAAAATCTTCAAATTTCAGCTACACTAGAACCCATACAAGGTCTCAAAATAGATCTTAATGCTACACGTACAATGAATCGCGCGCGCAGCATTCTCTATATGTATGAAGGCAGCCCGACTACACAATCGGGAGCATTCACGATGACAACCATTAGTTTGAAATCCGCACTTGAAGGCATTGGCACAGCTGACAATGGTTATCAAAACAAATCTTTTAAAAACTTCGTAAACTACCTCACTACATTTCGTAACCGTGTAGAAGCACAATATGTTGGAGTGGCATATCCAACAACAAGTACTCTTGCCGGTAAAACATTTGACCCCGCAAATGGAAGTATCAGTCAATATTCTTCGGATGTTATGATTCCGGCTTTTATTGCTGCTTACTGTGGAGGCGGCGAACATGGTTCTCTAAATATCTTTCCTAATCTGGCCCACTTATTGCCAAATTGGAATATCAGCTATGCAGGTTTAATGGGAATTCCTTGGATACGTCAAAATTTTAAAAGCGTCACCTTAGAACACTCATACAAAAGTCTCTACGCAGTAGGATCTTATAATTCTTACAGCAGTTTCATGAGCTACATGAACGACCTCGGGTTTATTAACAATGCCACAACCGGAAACCCGATTCCATCGTCAATGTACGACATTAGTACCGTAAGTATTAATGAGGCTTTTTCACCTCTTTGCGGCATCAGCGTTACACTCAATAATAATCTGACTGCTTCACTCAAATATAATCGTACTCGTGTACTCACACTCAGTATGACTTCACAACAGATTACGGAAGCTCTCTCCAAAGACGTCGTTATAGGAGTTGCATATAAAATCAATAATCTGAAACTCTTCGGAACTACAAGCCACCGCAAAATCACACCCCCACGCAATAAGAACAAGAATGCAAACACCGCAAACAAGAACCAAACGCCGGAAGAAACAGAGCCACAAGAAACAGGAATGAGTAAGCCGCTCAATATCCGAATAGATTTCTCTTTACGTAACCAAAGTGCAGTAAACCGCAACATCATTACGATGCTCTCCCAAGCCACGAGTGGAAACAAAGCTCTCAAAATATCTATGGCCGCAGATTATACTCTAAGCAAACTACTTACTCTTAGCGCTTATTTCGACCGACAAACGACAACACCACTCCTATCTTCAAGCGCATATCCCACAACAACACAAGATTTTGGTATTAGTATGAAATTTTCTTTAACACGCTAAATAAGTTGAGTTGGAACATCTTTTTTGCTTTAACTTTGCTCTACATTTTCAATAAGACAAAATCGG
>JAQVXN010000363.1 GCA_028709135.1 Bacteroidaceae bacterium
AATTTTGAATTTGCATTGGATTTTTCAACTCATCCTCTTTCAAACGGAAATAATTTTCGTCGTTATTTTTTAGAAGTTATTCGCTCCAGTCGTGGAAATAATTTGGGAGAAGGTAGCCTTGATGGCGTACAAGTCATTGATTATCGTACAACGCCTCCCCGTATTTACAGCTATCGTGATGCCCTGCCATCTCAGATTCAATTAGGCGAAAATGTCTATACGATTCCGGTTGACTCACGTTATGTGATTTCAGCTTCTCCATATCGCTATTTAAACGTGTCTGGAACGGCTTCAAACAAACTATTTCTGCTGCACACAGCATCCGGAAATCATGCAAAGATGCAAGTATCTTCCTATGACAAATCTTCGGGTTGCGTTTCTTTGCATTATACGGTTTTGAATCATTAATATTAATCTGATGAAATATCTTCGATTTGTTTTATCTATAATTGTTACTCTATTTGTCCTATCTGCTTGCTCTGAAAATGCCAATGATTCTGCTGATAAAGAAGGCACCATAAATGTACAAACTGTACAAGACAAATGGACTTATGTTTCTCTCTCTTCAGGTAAAATTATAGGAACAAGCGCCTTAGGAGATTCTACAGCAGAAGCTGCATGGAAGCGTCGCATGGATTGGGATGTAGCCCTTTGCAATGGAATGATCCGTACAAATAGTGGAACATCCGGAAACGGACACGCTGGAATTGTTTCTTCTCCAGCTGCATACGAACAAGCAGATGTGGCACCCGAAGGCGATTATCAGACAGATGCAGATACCATTTCCATTTGGTAGTTAAAAAATTTTCATTGTGTTCCTCTTTGTCATTTTACAAAAAGAGGGACACAATGAAATAAATAGCAGCTCCTAACAACGCACTCACAGGAATAGTCAGGATCCAAGATACCATAAGATTTTTTGTTACGCCCCAACGTACTGCTGAAAGGCGTTTCGTAGCTCCTACCCCCATAATGGCTCCAGCAATAACGTGTGTGGTACTCACAGGTATTTTTAAATATTCCGTCAAATACAATGTAATCGCACCGGAAGTTTCTGCCACAACACCTTCAAATGGAGTAACTTTCGTAATTTTTGTACCCATAGTCTTCACAATTCTCCAACCGCCAAACATTGTACCCAACGAAATGGCTACGAAGCAGGAAAAAGCCACCCAATCAGGAATATCTGAAATGGAACGAATTCCCAATCCAATATGTAGTGGATGAGCAGCAATCATAGCTGCCGCGATAATACCCATAACCTTTTGAGAATCGTTGAGACCATGTCCGGTACTAAATAGAGCGGAAGAAACCAATTGCAAGTGCTTAAACCATTTCTTAGCATGTTGTTGAGAGACGCGACGACATAAATAGAGGACCAACAAGGAAATAATTGTAGCAATGACCATTCCAATAAGTGGAGCCAAAAAAATGAAAGCAGCAATTTTCAAAATCACAGCACTATGGATTGCACCAAAACCACTAGCCATAATAGCAGAACCAGCAAAGCCCCCTATCAACGTATGCGAAGAAGAAGACGGAATCCCTTGCCACCAAGTAAACAAATTCCAAGTAATAGCAGCCAAAATTCCAGCTAGAATAATAGGTAATGTAATATATTGCTCATAAACAGTCTTAGAGACCGTATTCGCAATGCCAAATTCTCCAATAATGAATTTAGAAATAAAAAAAGCCAGGAAATTAAAAAAAGCAGCCCAGAATACAGCCTGAAGAGGCGTAAGCACTTTTGTTGTAACCACTGTGGAAATAGAATTAGCGGCATCATGGAATCCATTGATGAAGTCAAATATCAATCCCAGAACGATAATGAAAAGAAGTAAAATCATAAGTTAATCTTTAAGCGTACTTAACGATAATGGTCTTCAATGCTTTGCCTACACGTTCTGCGGCATCAGTAGCTTTTTCCAATTCGGCAAGAATCTCTTTAACCTTTATAAGCTCTATACCGTCCGTTTCCTCTTCAAAAAGTTTGATAATTGCAGCTTCATAGATATCATCAGCTTTATTTTCCAAATCATGAAGCTCCTTACAACACGTTTTTAGAGATTC
The DNA here is from genome assembly GCA_028709135.1 of Bacteroidaceae bacterium. Lineage (GTDB taxonomy): Bacteria > Bacteroidota > Bacteroidia > Bacteroidales > Bacteroidaceae > UBA6382. The sequence continues at coordinate 2,071 of JAQVXN010000363.1, forward strand.
TGCATTCTTTCGAATGGAAGGAAGTTCCTCCATCGCTTTGCTGATACAGATGGCATCATTTACAACAACTTGTCCAAGTTCAAAAGCACGTGGATCGTTCTTTTTCGGATTATAGATGGCTATACGCTTGGAAGAACTATTAACAAGATCAATAGTGTCATCTAAGTAATCCGCTAAAAGATGTATATCCTCACGATCAAAAGGTGTAATAAAAGAGGAACTGAGCTCTTCAAAAATTTTGTCAGAAAGTTGATCTCCTATTCTTTCCTGCTCCTTAATTTTCTGGAAATAATCTCGGCGAGACTCTTTAGTTTCACATTTTAATTGTTCCTGCAACAGTTTTGATACAGAAGACAAAACTTCAGAAACCTGCTCCAATAATTCAAAGAACTTGGGAGCTTTGGGTGATAAACGACTAATAATGGAATTGTTCATAAATTTAACAGCTTTTTTTAATAATATATTCTTTTCTTTCTACCGTTGTTTGAATTAATAAATCATACATTTCATCTTTGCTCCATATCTAATATACTACGAATTAACAATATCTACAACTCATCGATTATTGTCATTTTTGATCCCTTAATTCCTCAACAGATTTTATTCTATCAATTCGAGTACAAAAATAAGCAGTCTGTGTTACGAAATGATTACGATTAATTCATTTTTCTATTACAAGAAAAATATTTTCGTTCCATCAATCAGATGAAATTGCTTTATACAATTTTTCTCCTATCACTAAATTCAAAAACAAAGTACAAAAATTAACAGTAAAGAATTAATAAAAACATCGCAAAGTCGGCTAGACAGCTGTAAGCGTCTCCGCGATTCTACATTGTCAGTAAAAGAAAAAGGGTTAATAGGACTAATCCACTAACCGTTTTTCCATTTGTCAGGAAGTAAGTTTCTGTATTTTTCTATGGGTGT
>JAQVXN010000364.1 GCA_028709135.1 Bacteroidaceae bacterium
AGCTCTGGTGCATATGAAAGCACTTCTGCGGTAAGAGGCAGCGAACCCCAGCATGTAACAGCAATCTGTGCATCAGCAATTTGATCACACATCCACTTTACGGTAACAGTATCAGGCAGGTCGTTTACCGCGCAATCAGCACCCAATTCAGTCAAACGGCTAAATGTGTTCTTGCAAAAGACATTTAACGCCATCGTCTTGTTAAGCAATAAAGCAATCCTCATATACATGACCTCCTTAATTGATCCTGTGCGAGCACGTTAAATGCTACTTGCATCGTCTTATATGCATCTTCAAAGGGTGATGATGCAGTTGTGCCGTTTTTTACCGCTTGCGCAAAAGAACGGCAAAGAGCAGTTACACCGGTGTAATCCCATGCTGCGTTACTTCCGGCTTCCTCACAGGGATCGAAAACAAGGGGACTTAAGCTTCCATCTTTATAAATATACCCTTTTTCTTCATGCTCTGCTTGAGCAAAAATGCCGGGCGCATGCATTTCTATTGAAAATTCTCTTTTACCGCTTAACCAGGAATTTATTAGTACTCCAACGGAGCCGTTATCAAATATGAGTGTTGCAGTGACAAAATTGATATCGGGCACACCAACACGCCTCACATGGCTTTGTATCGAGACCACTTCACCGCCACAAATCCAACGCAAAGTATCAATGGAATGGACGGTATCATCAAACACGTGACCTCTTGCACCAAGGTAGGGAGTGGGGGAATATTTATAAAACCTGCTTACTGCATGAGTTATCGAACCGGATTCAAGGCACAGCTTTCGCATGTTTTCCACCATTGGCGAGACCCTGCGCTGAAACGCCACCTGTGTGACAACACCCTTCTTTAATGCTAAATATCGTAGCATTTCTGCTTGGTGCATGGTTAACCCTAATGGCTTTTCGATCATCAGCGGGTAGCCTTTTTCAAGAATCCATACCCATGCATCATATAAATTATCAGGCTGCCCAATGCATACTACTGCATCGGGTGTCATTTTTTCAATCATCTGGCGGTATACATAACTGTCCCCGGTGTATATCTTTTTTATATTGAATGTTTGCGCTGCTCGATTTGCTTTATCCTTGTTTCTGTCACACAATGCCACAATCTCTATTTCATCCTTCGCTGAACGCAATGCAGGAAGGATAGCTTTACATGTTCGTTCTCCTGCACCAATGATCACAACTCTGCACAATTGACTCATAGTATTCTTCTCCTTATATAACTTTCCGTGCTTTATTGAAATTGCCCATCCGCAATAGTTGCCTGCTGCGAATGGGCTAATAAAACTGATTTATAGACTAGTGGTCTGTAACATTTATAACTTCATAGTATGTAGACCGCAACACCAAGAAAGTGTATCTGTAACACTAAGAACTCATATGTAAGAATAAAATGCTACAAAACACTAGTAAGCGCTTTATTTTTTATAATTATCATATGCTTTTTGGTAAACGTCGATCAATTTCTCAACATCCATTTTCTTTACATTGGCAACAAATTCATCCCACTTTGAGAAGGATTCTCCTCCAAAAATAAACGACGCCAGCGTTTCGTCTACATAGGTATTGACCTCACCCATAATCGAGCGAATCTGTGCATTATCTTCATTTGTAAAAGGCAAATCCGGCAGTACAAAATCTAATGTATCCTGTCTGTATTTATCCATTGCATTTCTTACAGCCACTACTTCCTGATTTTCAAGTTGATTAACAGCCTCGCTGTAATATACGCATGGGAAACCAACACCGGAAATAGGTGAAAATGTAGTTTGCATGATAAATGGTGATCTGCCCTCAGGATCATTTGCAATTGCATCTGAGAAGACTGGTTTACCGTCTTTCATGACGAATGTTTCGTTTTCAATGCCGAAATTGAATAATATGTTTCCTTCATCACTGAATGCATAGTCCATCCAGCGGGCGATTTCTGTTGGATATTTTGATGCTGTTGTTATAACAGTACGCGTGCCCTCCATGTTTTTTGGTCTGGCATGATGTAAATGCTTACCATTTACTGATTCTATAGTAGGTACACCAACAACCTTAAAACCTGGAATTTTGTCTTCAAAGGTAGATTGATATGTGGCAAAGTTACCACGCATACCACCACGCCAAGAGCCTGCAATGTCCTGTGCTACCTTTGCTTGCAAAGTAGCCTCACTTGCAGAAGGTAGATCAGGATCAATCAACCCATCATCATGACATTTTCTAAGCCATTCAATACCCTGCTTATATCCCGGTTCTAATACACCAAACTTAATCTTATTTGTAGCCGGATCATTATAGAATCCGTCCTTAACGCCAAACGCTGTAAGAAAACTGCGGATTCGTTCTTTGGCATCTCTTGCAGTATAAGGTATCTCGTCCTTTTCCTTATTTCCATTAGGATCCCCATTTTTTATAGCCATCCACATATTGTACACATCATCAATGTTCTTCGGCATATCGATCTTCAGTTTCTCAAGCCAGTCTCCACGCACAATTATGGGGTTATTCCATTCTGTGTAATCATATACTTTTGTGGGGATTGAATAGATTTTACCGTCTAATCCTCTAATTCCGGCTTTGATATCGGGGAAATCAGCCATATATCTGCTTAAGTTAGGCATTTCTTTGTCAATTATATCTGTCATTTCAATTATGGTTTTGGCGGATGCATATTTCGGTACATCCCCTATAGGCATGACAGTGATTACGTCTGGCAATTCTTTAGATGCCATTACAATGCTGTATCTTTCTGCAAAGTTTGTTTTGGCAGGTTGGTCAAATTTTACTGCGATATTTGTGCGTTCTTCCATAATTTTAAAGACTTCCATGTTTTCGAAAGGTTCTAGTTCCGTTGCTTCTTTTTGTGTTAGGACCGTAATAGTTATTTTTTCTTTCAATCCTGTTATTGGGTTGGCGGCGGGTTCAGTCGCATCAGTGCCTGCCGGTGCAGAGGTTGTCTGCGTTGTTTCGGGTGCCGGAGTTGGGTTTACGCATGCT
>JAQVXN010000365.1 GCA_028709135.1 Bacteroidaceae bacterium
GAGGAAAAAGTGGAGGCGGCGGAGCATCCACTAAGTTTTAAAATTGAACTATTTACTAATTTAAAAAACAAAAATTATGAACACAAATTCGATTATTGAAAATTTCAAAGAGATTGTAACTAACAATTCAAATTATCGAGAAGAGAAATTACGAGTATCATTACCAGAGAAAGTGGGAGCAACAACATACGCTGCACCACACATCGAAATTATCGACATTGAACTGGAGCAAAACATCCTCCAAAGTGGAAGTAGTGATTTGCCAAGTATGCCTGGTGAAGGTTGGTAACAGATAATTAGTAATTACAAACAGGGGACTAATTGGCAAACAGTTACACTATAATGCTCTCAAGTCAAACCGCACAAATCGTAAAAAAAAATGAAAAAAACATTATTTACACTCGCACTCCTTGCCATGATAATGGTGAGCTGCACACAAGACAATTTAGAAATTGAAGCACAAGAAAACCGCACATTCACTGTAAGTGCTGCAATGCCCGAAGCCAACGATGATGCTCAAACACGTGTATCGCTTACACCCGATGCTGAAACAGGAAGCTATGGTTTAGACCTCAAATGGGAAGAGGGTGACAAATTGATGCTCTGCTTTGAGAAAGATGGTACTTATTATCACAACGATGCCCCTATAGTGGGAAGTAGTATTTCTAACAATGGTAAGTCTGCCCAGTTTACCATTACCGTGCCAAGCGAAATTCCTAACAATGCCAGCTTCTGTCTCTTTGGTGTGTATCAAAAAACAGATACGCGAGATGATAACGGTGGCTATTTCAAAGATGGCTCGATGTTATATGAACTGGAGAACAGTGAAGAGCAGTGCATCACACTTGATAAGATGGGAAGTACCGGAAAAGGGATAGCACGCCCCATGCTCTATTTCTCACAAGCCAATATCGTAAATAGCTCAACGCCAGCATTTGTCCCCTTCAACTTGAAGCATAGTGGTTGGATGATGGCACTACACTTTAAGAACAGTAGTGGAGTAGAGATGGATATGCCAGAAGAACTAAAATTAGACAATCCACAAGGCACGAAGTGGGCGTGGAACGGTTATCATGGCACCAATACCAGATATTTTGATGTTTCCACGCAAGCATTCTCATATAAATCTTCAACCATAGATCGAGGTAGAGATTTGTGGTTTAAAATCAATGAATACAGTTGGTTGCCTTTTACCGGACAAAAATTAGCAGCCGGCGAAAGTATCGTTTTTTATAGGTGGGTAGCAAGCCTAGTTGAAGTACCACAATTGGAAGGAATACTCTCTCCCGGGGGTAATCAAGATTTTACTACACCCACCACTATCCACGCCAAAACCGTAACAAACGGCAAAATGTATCATGTATATAGCGAGTGGGACGGTACTGATTATAAATTTGTTGCAGCATATTAAAGAACAAGATAGATGAGAGAGAGGTTTGATTAAATGGAGACTTTTCACAAGCAATCAAATGTTTTTAAAGTCACTATATCCCAATAGTGTTTTTAGCAAACTACTATCATAATATATTATATAGTTTTACAATCAACCTAAACCTAAAACATATTTACATTTTAGTTACTAATAAGAAGCTTTATCTTACACTCACATTACTTTCACGTTTCCGAAAAGTGTCAAATTGCAAATAATAGTCCGATATTTTTCACAATTCATGGGAGGAAGCATCATAAAAAAGTTAGAAATCAAATCTACGGGAGCATATTGGACGTTCATCTGTTGAAAACGAAATCTACAATCGTAGAAATGTTTTGAATCGCCCAAGTGGTGCTTTATTGAACAAATATGGGAGGAAAATGCTGAGTAAAAAGGAAAAGCTGATGAAAATTAAAAAAGTAGCTGATAAAAATCCAATTCTCAATCGAGAATTGGATTTTTAAGTAATAATTTGTCCGAATAAGGACAAAAAGGGGAGTATAATGTGTTTGTAAACATTTCCACCGTGGTGGATGCAATTTTCAACTGATCGAAATATTTTTGAATGTGATAGAAAGAAAAAGATTAAAACCAGAGAAACCATTTTCAGTATTGAGCCAAAAAAAGCTGCATCAATTAAGATGCAGCTCCGATAATTTCTTTTTTAATTAAGACTGATACTTAGTATCTATCTCTACGACCACCGCCGCCACCGCCTCTGTTGTAACCTCCACCACCTTGTGGACGCTCTGTGCGTGGACGAGCAACGGATACTGCTAGAGTACGACCGTCGAATTCTGCGTCATTTAGTTCTTCAATAGCACGTTGTCCTTCTGCTTCGTCATCCATTTCAACAAAACCGAAACCTTTTGAACGGCCTGAATCTCTGTCTGTAATAATTTTCGCTGAAGATACTGCTCCGTACTCTTCAAAAAGTTCTTTTAAATCGGCTTCGTTAATTTGGTAACTTAAGCCTGCAACAAAAATGTTCATGTAATAATAATTAATTTATTGGTGTCCGCTAAAACTCAGAAAAGAGCATAACGCATCTCTCAATCACTTATGAATAGGTGATTGAGAAGTGCGTTTTTTATTCCAAGCCCTCTAATCAAAAAGCGAAAGGTGGTTTGGTGGTCTGATAACTTCTTCAATCATCACATCCCAATCTCTTTCTGGATATTCGAGGATACTTTTATAGTTTACGTAGTACATCATAAGAATTCTTATCATTGTGGCTAGTCCCGAGAAGCTCCAAGACTTCTTTACGCTGCACTTAATCAACATCAGCAGCAGGTTGGCTATCAATGTACACCAGACTTGTATCTTTATAGCATTGGCACTTTCACCATAAAAATAACGAAGAGGGAAGTTTTGCTTTAGTTGCTTGAATAGGCTCTCTTGTATATATTAATTAAATAATACCCCATATTCTAATCGAAAAGTATACCACTTACAACCATGAATGGATTCTATCCGTTCTTAACAAATGATAAGCATGTATACAAAACAAGAAATCATTATTGACAGCTTTCGGCAGGGTAAGAGCCAGCGCAC
>JAQVXN010000366.1 GCA_028709135.1 Bacteroidaceae bacterium
TTCTTCAGTTTTGATGAAACCGAATACAGCTACTTCATTGCCTAGTGCACCGAGTTCTAATAATGCTGCAACTATGCCTGGTTCTGCAACGCCGAACGCGCAACCTAATCAACAGGCACAGCAACCGTCTGGACAGCAACAAAGCGCTCCGGCAGCCAACTGATAAGCTACCTGCAGAGTAGAAAATAAAGTTAAGGTCACCGGACGTAAGTCGGGTGACTTTTTCTGTTTAAAAGTTTTTAGACCGTAAATTTAAATATGAATATAGCAATTGTCGGAACTGGATATGTGGGGTTAGTTTCTGGTGCCTGTTTTTCACAAATGGGTAATTCTGTCACCTGTGTCGATGTTGATAAAAATAAAATTGAAAAACTTAAACAAGGCATCATCCCTATTTATGAGCGCGAACTGGAACTTGTAGTCAAGAATAATTTAGAAGCTGGTCGTTTGAATTTTACAACTAGACTTACGGACTGTCTGAATAAAGAAGATTTGATATTCACGGCTGTTGGAACGCCTCCGGACGAAGATGGGAGTGCAGATCTTTCATATGTTCTTGAAGTGGCGCGTGAAATAGGCCAAAATATGGAACATTATTTGGTCGTAGTTACAAAAAGTACCGTTCCGGTTGGAACAGCTGAAAAGATACGCCAGATTATTCTTGAGGAACAGCGAAAACGTGGAGTGCAGATAGATTTTGATGTTGCCAGTAATCCTGAATTTTTGAAAGAAGGTACTGCTGTAAAGGATTTTTTAAGTCCAGATCGTGTTATTGTGGGTGTGGATAACGACCGATCAAAAGAATTACTTTCTCGTCTTTATCATCCCTTTCTATTAAATAATTTCCGGGTTATTTTTACGGATATACCTTCAGCCGAAATGATAAAGTATGCAGCCAACAGCATGTTGGCAACGCGAATAAGTTTTATGAACGATATTGCTAACTTATGTGAATTAGTGGGAGCTGACGTGAATATGGTGCGCAAAGGCATTGGAGCAGATTCAAGAATTGGTTCTAAGTTCCTTTATCCAGGTTGTGGTTATGGTGGGTCGTGTTTCCCAAAAGATGTGAAAGCTCTTATTCATACGGCAGATGAGAATGGCTATCAAATGCGCGTTTTGCAGGCAGTTGAAGAAGTCAATAAATATCAAAAGACTGTAGCATTTAATAAATTAGATAGATATTATAAGGGACAATTAGATGGTAAAACCATTGCAATTTGGGGACTTGCATTTAAAGCTGAGACAGACGATATGCGTGAAGCCACTTCGCTTGTAACGATTGATTTGCTTTTTAAGGCAGGTTGCCGGATACGTGTTTTTGATCCGCAGGCAATGGACGAATGCCGTCGAAGATTAGGCACGGCAGTTTATTATGCTGAAGATATTTATGATGCAGCTAAAAATGCGGATGCTGTTATGGTATTAACAGAATGGATGCAGTTTCGAATGCCGGATTGGGATGCTCTGAAAAAGATTATGACGCGCCCAGTAGTTATTGATGGACGTAATTTATATCTTTCTGAAGATATGAAGAGTATGGGGATTGATTACTTTTCTATTGGTAGGTAAATTATAGATTGTTCAAAATAACGATGGAAGTCAATACATACAGCTATAAATATCCGCGTCCTGCACTTACAACAGATTGTGTGTTACTGAGATTGTTTCGTGATGACCTGAAAGTTTTACTGATTCAGCGTAAGAATTCTCCCTTTAAAGGGTCTTGGGCTTTTCCCGGAGGTTTTGTAGAAGAAAGTGAAACGGTAGAACAGTGTGCATTGCGTGAATTGCAGGAAGAAACACTTTTGTCAAATCTTGAATTATATCAATTTCATACGTTTTCGGCTCCTCAGCGAGATCCTCGCGGATGGACTGTTACCGTAGCTTTTTTTTCTTGTGTTTGCCGTGATTTGGAGCAGGAGGCAGTTGGAAATGACGATGCTGCTCAGGCTCAGTGGTTTTCTTTAAAAGCACTTCCAAAGCTGGCATTTGATCATCAAAAAATTTTAGAAAAAGCCATAGAGGAAATACAACGTAGAATGATAACAGAACCTTTGGCATTCAGCTTTCTAAACCATATTTTTACCTTTGAAGATGCAGATGTGCTTCTCTCAAATTTATATGGACTTGATGCTGATACTTTTGCGTGGTTGGAAATGTTGAAGCAAAAGAATTTGATAATAGTGCATAATGTAGATATTCCTTCTTATATGTTTAACTATAAAGAGTTCGAAGTATTACTTACAAAAGGCATCGTAAAGTTAATATGATATTTTACGTTCCGAGAGAATATCTGGATTATTAGTTAATTGGGAATAGAATAAATATGGCGACGTCCCATATAGTGTGAGAGAGGATATTTGTTATCAAATTATGTCGATACATGTACAATAGTCCCCAAAATAAACCGCAAATTAAAGCTGCCATTACAAGCATAAAATTAAATGACCAAATATGTACAAGAGCGTATATAAGAGCTGTTGTAATGTAGGCAACATATTTACCATACCGTCCTGTCAAAGTACGTTGCAAATAGCCACGCCAAAAAATTTCTTCTGCAGGCCCAATAACAAAGGTAAGAGCTAGACTAATATAAAGAATGTTCTGTTTCTCCTTTATCTGATAAATGCTGTTAATCTGTGGGGCAGCAAAATCAAATAACCATTTCGAAATGACATCACCAAGGAGGAAGATAATCCATAATAGGATTGCGGAAATAATGCCAAGAGACACATCAATATAATTAAAGTGAAATTGTTGTTTGAAATTTGGAGAAAGCCAGATACAAAGGGACCATAATATAATGGCTGAGCAGCTCATGCTGTACCAAAAGTTAATATATTGGGCTGTCCATGGGGAAAACATGATAAACCACAAAAAGGCTGTTATCAATAAGGGAAGTAGTATTTTTTTGTTCATTTGCCAAATTATTTCAAGTATACAGCAATAATATTTGATATAGCTACGCACAAGCTAAAAGC
>JAQVXN010000367.1 GCA_028709135.1 Bacteroidaceae bacterium
GCTTGTGCTGAGGTGGCAGAAAATAGTAAGGTTGTCCATAAAAAAAGCGTATAAAGTTTTTTCATCTTATAGAAGTATTAGTTTGTTCCTATTTTTTTGCGAATTCTATTGACAGCTTCTTCTGCTGTCGTGGCATCCAATGTGAGAGCCTCCATGGGGCATATATCTGTGAAATCCATACGCTTGATAAAAGGGACCAAAGTGCCATAAGTCACGGGGATGCCTTCTTGTTGCAATAAGTTTGATGCAGATTGACTCAGCAGGTCGGCATAAATTTTTCTGATGCCTCCCATTACCAAAAGGGAAGCAGCAGCTTTGCCTACAACTTTATCGGCTATTTCTGCTCCCTGAAGGGTTTCTTTGTTATTGTTGAGTAGCGTGAGCAGGTCTAGAATGCCTTTGCCTTCGTAGGTCTTTATTTCAGTGCCTTTGCGAATAACACAGGAATGATGTCCTTCATGCAGTATGCGGATTAAATCTTCCATCGTTTTACGTCGTAATTTACTTCATAACGTGTACAGAGATATTTTATTGTTTTTATTTAGTGAGGAAATACGTGTTGAGATAAAATGAAAAATATTGGTCATTTGCTTTTGGTTTTATTTGCTTTACAGTAACTTTGTATTGAAAATCAAGTAGAATGAAAATCATCGTAATTACGGAAAATTTGGCGAAAGGCAATAATGAGGTCACGCGTGCGTTAAATATGCAGGAGCCGGTAGTGTCACTGAAAGCGGATTCGACATTATTGAAGGGAGGAAAACCTCTGTTTTTGCCGGATTTTGCAGAACGTTGTTCCGCAGGATTACATTTGGTGGTGCGTATCAGCAGGTTGGGAAAAAGTATTCCGCGCAGGTTTGCATCTCGTTACTACGATGCTGTGACGGTGGGACTCGACGTACGCGCAGACGACGTGGTAGAAAGGTTGTCTGATGCAGGGTTGCCCTGGGATGGAGGCGAAAGTTTCGACGGGAGTGCCGTAATTGGAGATTTTATTCCTTTAAGTGAGCCTTTGAAAAATGAACATACGGTGACTTTGTTTAGCGACGGAGAGCGTGTGCTGGAAAATAATATGTCAGAGTGGCGTTGGCAAGTAGATGAACTCATAGAGTATGTAAGTCGTTATGCCATGGTGAGGCAAGGCGATTTTCTCTTTTGTGGTCCTGCTGCTGTGCGCTTGCCTCTCAAAATAGGTCGTCACCTTCATGCGGAGATCGATGGACGCGGGGTATTGGATTTCAATATCAAGTAAGATTCAGAAAAACAAATGAGAAAAGTAAAACAATATGGATGGATGCTGTTCCTGACGCTGTTGCTGACGATAAATGTCGCAGCGCAGGAGTTTACGCATGTGGACTGGAGTACCGCGGTGCATCAAGGCACCTTGCCCAAAGTGAATCAGACGATGGATTTGGGCGCGGTGACAAATTCTGCGGCTTTCACGGTGAGTGTGGACTATCCTGTATTTGAAACTCTCAACAAACAAGAATTGAGTTTGGTGAAGAAGTTGAATATTTCGGCTCCTGACACTGTGCAGTATCATTGGAATATCGGGATTTCGCGTAAAAAGCTTATCGGAGAAATGAGTTTGCTCCCACTCGTGAAAAGAGAAGGTAAATGGTTTAAATTGGTAAGTTTTAAATTTTCCGTAAAAAGTCGTACTAATCATTCTTCCTTGCGAACTATTCAGGCTGTTTCTGCTGGAATATCTCGTTACGCCGCTCATTCGGTATTGCAAAACGGAAAGTGGACGAAAATACGTGTTCCTTCTGAAGGTGTTTATGAACTCACTCCGGCGCTGCTTAAGCAGATGGGCTTCAGTAATCCCGACAAAGTGAAAGTATTTGGCTATGGAGGACAAGTAGAAAATATGGTCATTTCTTATACCGGAGCCAATGCTGATTTTGATGATTTAGAGGAAGTTCCGCTGATGAGGCGTTCTTCGGGATTGCTCTTTTATGCGAATGGCCCACTGAAATGGACAAATTGGACTTATTCTTCACAGGCCAGACGCTATGTGAGTGAGCGTGTCATTAATCCATATTCCTCCTACTCTTATTATTTTGTTACCGAGGGAGATCATCCGCAGACTTTAGTCACTGATTCTTCTGCCGTAATTGCAACGGGGGCTGCTGTAAAAACTTATCCCGAGCATTTGCTGATTGAAAAAGATGCTTACAGCTGGTATACCAGTGGGCGAAATCTTTTTGACAGTTATGATTTCGCAAATGGAAATACTAAGAATTACTCCCTTCTTACGCCGGATGCTGATACGACTCAAACAGCTTGGACCACAGTTGTTATGACGGCTGCAGCGTCTTCGAGTACGGCAGTGAAAGTGTCTTTGAATAATCAAACATTCGGTAGTATGTCCATTAGTGCCGATGGACAGTATGATCACGCCATGATGGGCACGATGAATCGCAGTTCAAAAATCAATAATGGTGAAAATATACTTAATATTCAAACCACCACGGGCCATAATGCACGTTTGGATTATATTGCATTGAATTATGACCGCCAACTGAAACTGAATGACCGTTTTCTAGTGTTTTCTCATTACCTGACAGGTGGACAACAAATGCAACTTTCCGGTGCAGACGCTGCTACGCAGATTTGGCGTATTGGCATGGCTGGTGATGTCATGAAGCAGATTCCTTCTAAGCTTTCCGGAACGACACTGACTTTTTCGGTATCGGACGCCACACGGCGATATGTCGCTGTGAATACGACGGCAGTATTTCCTTCTCCCGAAGTGGTCGGGAAAATAGAAAATCAAGATTTGCATGCGGATTCTGCTGCTGATATGGTGATTATCATTCCCACAAGTGGCAAATTGGAAGCGCAGGCCAAACGCCTGGCAGAGGAACATGAGCAAAAAGATAAGATGCGGGTACGCATTGTACGGGCGGACCAACTTTATAATGAGTTTTCTTCGGGCACACCGGATGCAGGGGCTTATCGGCGCTATCTGAAAATGCTTT
>JAQVXN010000368.1 GCA_028709135.1 Bacteroidaceae bacterium
GTATAAATCGATGGTTTAAGAGAATCCAGGTGAACATTCGATACCCTTTTCTCCAGGGAATTGTCTCCAAGTAATGCTGACCTCAGGTATGATTCAAACTGCACATCTTTGCGTTTATATCCAGGCGTACTAACATTTGCAATATTATTCGAAATCACTTCATCTCTTACCCAGCTTGCATCCGCAGCTTTACTTAGAACATTGATATAGTTAAATGCATTAGAACCTATCATTTCCGCACTCCTTTCTTTTATTAATAATTATAGATATAATTTTAAAAAACACAAGATATATTTGTAAAAATAGTAGAATAATACCATACCTTGTATTAATTTACTGTAATCTCTCGTATCTTATGGAGATTTAATGTTATATTTTAACTGTTTTTGCTTGTATATGTAAGTAATTGGAATTCTATTTTATGTACAATATTCCTTTTTTATGTATTCTTAAACCAATAAAAGTCAACTTTCGTCAAAAAATGTCTTGCTGGAAAGGGTCTTTCTACCGATAAAAAATTGATTGAAAACGATACAAATTCATCTACCAACTAAAAAAAGCAGGGGATTTACGAGCCAGTTCTCATAAATCCCCATTTGATCTAATTCTTATTTTTTAAGTTCTTCAATTCATCAAAAACCACATCATTCAGGACCTTAATATAGGTACCTTTCATTCCGGACGACCGGGACTCAATGACTCCCGCACTTTCGAATTTACGAAGCGCATTTACTATAACCGACCGGGTAATTCCCACACGGTCAGCGATCTTACTGGCTACCAGAATTCCTTCCGTTCCCTTCAATTCTTCGAAAATATGCGTTATCGCTTCTAATTCCGAGAAGGATAAGGTATTGATTGCGGATCTTACGATTTGAACCTTCCTATTCTCCTCTGCATTTTCTTCATTGACCGAACGCATCATTTCGAGACCAACCACCGTTGTGCCATATTCACTTAATATAATATCATCAATGGTGTATTGCTCCTCTGTTTTATAGATAAACAGTGTCCCCAAACGCTCACCGGCAATATCGATCGGCGTAATCAGCGCTTTATAGGAATCCACTTCATCAAATTCAAAACCCAGGGTTCTTAAATTCACATTTTCCTTTGTGGACAAAATGTTCAAGAGCCGTTCATTTAATAAACTGTCAATATGTCTTCCTACGACATCCTTAATAAGTTCTCTGATTTCAACAATATCGTCTCGATTCTTGATACCTAGTACCTTACCTTTACGGCTGATTACTAAAACATCTGATTCCAATATCTCACTCAAGACTTCACAAATGTCATTAAAAACTACCTTATGCGAATTATTGTTATGCAACAGGTTATTAATCTTTCTTGTTTTATCTAATAACTGTACACTCATAAACGGCTCCTCCCAGCTTTTTTAACCTCCCCAGGGTTTTTAAATTTACGACAGGCGAATTCCTACAAGTAAATAATTTATATGTCAAGTGAATGCATGACAGATAAATTCACTCGCAACCCTGCCAATTCGTCTTTCTTTCACAATGGTTATGATTTAAAATTTGTTTCATTTCTTCCTATGGCACGGATTCCATAGGATATTGTATATTGTATGCCTTTTTTCATTTTATCATATATTATTTTTAAAAACAATAGCATTTTCTTTGCTTTGACACACATTTTCTATTAATTTATTATATTTATATCCAATTTCTCATATTATCGAAAATCTGCGGTAGAAAACTCCGCAGATGTTTTAATTTTATAAACTTATGCATTTATTAAAATTATGCATTTATTTATCCAAAGCCATTACATGTCCGCAGCTTTTATCGTCGCAGACTAATTTGCTTCCTTTCTCTACCATAAAACCGCCGCATTTCTCACATCGGGTGTTGGATGGTTTCTGCCAGGTCATAAATTCACACTCCGGATTATTAATACATCCATAATATTTTCTGCCCTTCTTCGTTTTACGGATCACCACATCACTTCCGCAAACAGGACAGGACACTCCGATCTTCTCCAGATATGGTTTTGTATTCTTACAATCCGGGAATCCCGGGCAGGCAAGAAACTTCCCGTGCGGGCCATATTTGAACACCATATTGCGGCCGCAAAGCTCACATATTTCTTCGGTGACCTCATCCGCGATCTCTATTTTTTCTAACTCCACATGGGCATTGCGGACCGCTTCGTTTAAATCCGGGAAGAAATTTCTTATTACGGGCTTCCAGTAAACGGTACCGTCTTCAACGCAGTCCAGCAGGGATTCCAGATTCGCTGTAAAATTCACATCCACGATGCTTGGAAATGCACACTTCATAACATTATTCACTGCCTCACCAAGTTCCGTAACATAGAGGTTCTTGTTTTCCTTTGCCACATATCTTCGTGCAAGGATCGTTGTGATCGTCGGAGAATACGTACTCGGTCTGCCAATCCCCAGTTCCTCTAAGGTCTTTACCAGGGATGCTTCGGTATAATGTGCCGGCGGCTGCGTAAAATGCTGGCTCTTGTTTAACTCCAATAAACTGAGCTTATCGCCTTCTTTTAATGATTCAAACGCTATTCCGGTCTCTTCCTGCTCTTCCTCCGGTGTATATACTTTCATAAACCCTTCAAAAATCAAGTTCGAAGTTGAAGTTACAAACTTAAACTCATTTGCTTTTATCCTCAGTGAGGTGGTTTCATATAGGGCAGACTGCATTCTGCTTGCCGTAAACCGTTTCCAGATTAACTGATAAAGACGGTACTGATCTCTCCCCAATGATTCCTTCACCAATGCAGGGGTAAGCTCAATATAGGTCGGGCGAATCGCTTCATGCGCGTCCTGAATTTTTTTCCCGGTACGTCCCGGATTTTCTGCGCTTGCAACAAACGCCTCTCCATAGTTCTCATGAATAAAATTCTTGGCTGCATGATCCGCCTCATCACTGATACGAACCGAATCGGTACGCAGGTAGGTGATCAAGCCTACGGTACCATGACCTTTTACGTCAA
>JAQVXN010000369.1 GCA_028709135.1 Bacteroidaceae bacterium
GATTCATAATTTTTTATTTCCTTATCAATTGTTGTAGTGTCAATTTGAGTACCTATTCTTGCTTTAACTTCCTTTGCAAATGTTTCATTACTGACCAATTCTCTAATCGCCTCAATTACAAGAGGTTCAATTGTTGTTTTCTTCAGCATTGCTTTATAAGTACAACTTCTACCTGTAACTGCTCGTTTACGGCTACATACATAATAATACACTTCTTTGTATGTACCGTCTTTATTTGTCCAGGCATGTTTATTAGTATACATTGGCCCGCCACAGGTAGGACATTTTAAAATCCCTGATAATAAATGCACACGATTTTTACCTATTTTTGAGGGTTGCTTTATTCCTGTTTCTATTCGCTTTTCTCGAACCCTGTTCCATAACTCTTCACTTATTATAGCTTCATGCTTTCCGTCAGCTAAAATATAATCATCTTGCCAAGCTTGGCGATATTCATTTTTTGTACCTTTTATTTTTTCTCTTGCTCTTCTCCCAAATGCAATCTTTCCATAATAAACAGGGTTGTCTAAAATCTGCCTTACAAAACTGCCACTCCACTCTTTAAGCTTTCCATTTTGTCTTTGGATCTTCTCAATACCTTGTAAGTTAAGATATTGTGCTACTCCACCATATCCCATATCTGTATTAGCAAATTTCTCATATATTAGACGAATAACCTCTGCTTCCTTTTCTTGAATAAAAAGCATCTTCTCCTTTAAGTAGTAACCATAAGGAGCAAAACCACCATTCCATCCACCTTGACGTGCTTTTTCCTTACGTCCATTCATAGTCTGCTCAATAATATTTTCTCTTTCAATTTCAGCTACAGCAGAAAGAACGGATATTAACAGCTTTCCGCTTGCCTGTGATGAATCAATCCCTTCTTCTATACATATTAGATTTATTCCATAGGATTGTATGAATTCTAAGGAGTTTAGAATATCAGCCGCATTTCTTCCAAAACGTGATAGTTTATATACTAATATGTAATCTATCTGCAAACCATTTTCTATATCTGATAACATTTTTTTGAAAGCTGGTCTGCCTTCAATTGATTTTCCTGATTTCCCTGCATCTTCATAGATGTCTACCACTACCATTTCTTCTCTATCAGCAAAACGCTTTAGACTGGTTATTTGACCATCTAAACTAAATCCATCAATCTGCATTTCTGTACTGACACGAGGATATAAAACACATTTCAACCCACTTCTATTCATAATCAAAACCTCCTTCTATTTAAGTAAACAGATGGAAATTTTTCTATGTAACGTGCTGTGTGATTACACAGCACAATCTATTTCTTCTAAAATCTCAACTCCGTACTTTTCCACCACAGTTGCCAGTATGTTAATGAAAGTGTCATATTCTTTCGATTGAGAATATCTGGTTTCTTTTTTTGGAGCAAGATTTTTTATTATAGTCCCTTCTTGTATAGGTCTGATATTTTCCATCTGTAAACACCTCCGTGAATACGTACCTCCAGTATAAATAGGTTCTGACTTTATGTGAATTATGTCGATTCTCTTTTCAATCACATCTAATCCTAATATTTTGATAGAAAAAGATATAATTATAGGCTCTCCAATCCTAAACTGATTGAGAGAGCCTTATTGATAGATGCAACTTCTTCTTCACTTATTCTACCGACATATCTTTTTAAACGTCTTTTATCTATTGTAATGATCTGCTCCAGCAAAACCATTGATGGAACTGATAATGCAGAAGAGTTATTTAGTAGATAATGGGTAGGTAATCTAGCTTTGTAGTGAACCTTACCTGTGATTACTGCTACGATAACTGTTGGACTAAATTTATTACCTATATTATTTTGAATGATGAGGACTGGTCGGTATCCCCTCTGTTCTGAACCAATTCCATGATTTAGATTGGCATAAAAAATATCTCCACGCATAACGCAGTCACTCATGCTGTTTCATCTCCTTTCCAACTAAACTCTATCTTCAAGAATATATGGTTTATTTTTAGTTAAAACGGACGGCTGTTGGCTCAGCTCCACGGGAATTGCACCCTTTCGACGGTCTGCCGAAACCCTACCCATTGCCTGCGACGCTTTTAACGCTCGGACTGTGGCTATAAGGGAGTATCATTATCTCTTTTATATGTCATCGCCTACAAACTGCCACATTTATTTTGCAGCTTGATATTGTTCGCTCACTCTAAACAGAGGTCATGGCGTATCAACCGCTTGGCTCAATATAAATGGAATGTATCCGTTTTACTTATACTGCAAAGCCGTTATCTGACCTGCTTTCTTTGTCAAGGAACATTTACTTTATGACAGGAAAACCATAAACGGGAAGTACGGAAAGGGAGCGTACTTCTGTATGGATTTATCCGTTAGGCCGCATTAAAGGTTAATATTTTGGTAATCAGTTTAGTTTCTAATCTGCGGCGTAAAACATCATCTACACATAAATGCGGATTGCCACCTTCATCGTAAAATGTCCTCATAGACAATGCAGCTATGTACCCTTCATAATGTTTCAGAACGGCATTGATAGCATCCACATCGCCACCAGAGGCTAATACTATAACAGGGTAGGAAATCAAATGATTATTTCTTTTCTTGTTGCTCATAGATATCTACCTCCATAAATTTTTTTAACTTCTGTAGGGTGCTTGTTCTTTGGTACTGAACAGTAGAACGCAGCATATTCAGCTTGTCCCCAATTTCTCGATCAGACAACTCAAGGAAATAGGAAAGCAAGATAATATCACGCTTGCGTTCTGGTAAACTTTCTAATGCCTCTGCAATAACACCATCAGTAACAATGACATCAAGACCTAAAACATTAAAAACCTGCTCGATAACAAAATATTTATCCTCTGTATAAAGTAGCTCCATTTCCTTTGCTGATAAATCTGAAAAAGTTGTTTCTCGACCACGTTGCCGTTTAAGCTCATCGTAATAATCTCTTGCCTCATGTTTTAGTACCTTTTTGCAAAAGCTGTCAAAG
>JAQVXN010000370.1 GCA_028709135.1 Bacteroidaceae bacterium
AAATCTTGTGCCTTCCAATTATTACCAGAATTTCTTGATTCACCACTACGTGCCTCTAAAGCGAAAATAATTTTACCTTGAATGTCCATTGCTTTATCATATAAATTATGTTGCGAATATAATACTTTTATCCCGATTAAAACCTATAAGTAAACGAAAAAACTTTTTATCTCTAATATATTCGAACATTATCAGTATCTCATGTTAGCTGAATTTTGTTAAAACTGAAATTCTGTAAAATAGCGCCACAAAGGTGCTACCATTAAAGCCTGTTCAATTTTTCCGGACAATAATAATTGATACACTTCTTTCGGTGTAGTCAAAAAAACTTCAAGATCTTCCATGGTATCTAAATGCTGATTTGAAGTTTTCTCTACGCCACGAGCAACAAAACAATGACATTGGTTTGTCATTGCACTAGAATTAGGTGAAAGTGTCAACAATTCTTTCCAATCGCCTCCTACATAACCTGTTTCTTCTTGAAGTTCTCGCTGTGCAGCTGTAAGAGGATCTTCTCCCTTTTCCATTACTCCCGCACAGATTTCTGTAGAAATGGTTTGTCGTGCATGACGATATTGTCGTTCCATTACCATCTTTCCATCCTGCGTAATCGCTATCACATTGACCCAGTCTGGATATTCCAAAACATAGTATTCATCATAAATCCGCCCATCCGGTAGTTCCACTATGTCTCGCCGTGCTGTAAGCCATGGACGTTTAAACAAGTAGTCAGACTTTAGTGTTTTCCATTTCAAATTACGTTTTGCCATTTTCTCTATGAATGTTTTAGATATTACAAATATACAAAACTTTCTGCTTTTCTCATTTAAAACTTTGCAAACAAAAACATCCAAAGAATTGACAGACAAGTGGAGAATGAAGAGCCCCCCCCTAAAGGCGGCATATTTAGGAGCAGAAAAATGCAATTTGAGTCTGTGGCTGTCATTAATTTTAGATTGAATTTTGTTTATAAAGAAATTCGTCATAAGAAGGTGTCTTATTTGTTTTTCATCGCAACTTTTGTACTTCATTTCTCAATGCATTGTATTGAGAATAGGACTTAAAGTTCGTGACGCACTGTGTTTTTTTTGTGACGCAGTGCGTTTCTTTTATGACGCGACGCGTCACAAAAGAAACGCGACGCGTCACGAACTTTATAACGTAATATGGTAAAAACGAAATAGAATATGGATCATTTGACCTCTTCAAAAGGTTTTTCTGCGTTCCCTGTCCATTTGTAAAGACGGAGGTCACAAAACTGGTGCCCTTGTTTTGTAGATCCATTGTGAGAAATATAAAATAAACCATTCCCGATAGCAGCGATGCCGGTAGAGCCTAAATTAAAATCCCATCCGTAAATGTCTTGTTGATATCCTTGACAGCCGGTTTCGGCAAGTGAGAGTACGTGGGCTTTTTCTGGTTTGTCGCTTCTTAATATTTGTTTGACGGGTTTTTTGGTGCCATCAATAGCAAATAGTTGAAAATTATGGAACTGTGTTTTGTGACCAGGATAAACAGCTGCAAACCAGAAATGTGAAGATGGGTCATATTTCAAGTTTTGAATGCCATAACTCGTATTACCTGTATAAATGAAATAGCGTTGTGCTGCATGAGGAGGTCCGGAGTGATGTGGACGGTTCTGATCTAATGGTAAAGCCCATTTTTCAATTTTTCTCGGATCAAATTGAAGTAGGAGCTGATAGTCGTTGTCGTGTCTTGTAGTGTCGCCATAGATAGCTACATCAACATTCAAAAAAGATTTGCCGTTTGTTTTACCAAATTGAGGTCCGAGGGCAATGCCGTCAATACCACTGCAACCATAATGATGGGCCGTTAAGTGCCCATTACAGAAAACAGAATCCTCATACATTTTTACAACTTCAGGAAGGGAAACGGTTTTCATTACGTCTCCGGACTCTGCGGAAATATTCGGACTGGTAATTTTATCGGTATTGAAGATGCCTATGTAGAAAGTATTTTCACGTTTACCTAGTTTACGGCCCATTTGCTGTAGGATGCCACGGCCAATTTCATCATCTTTATATTCTATAGATGCATAGAGTTTGCCTGTTTCGGTGTCCAAATCGATACATCCCAAATGGCAAGTTAGCCCAGTGACAGAACCAATTAGATGACCATATAAATCGGTTTTTATAAGTTTTGTCGTAAAAGAAAAATAAGCGTAACCCCGTTTTGTGTCGACAGCAACACCCTGTACGTGAGAACTTTTTTCATTGTTTTCAACGTAAATACGTTTTGGTAAATCGGTGACTATAGATCCTGCGCGCAGAGGAATCTGCGCAGCAAATAAAATGAACACCACGATTCCCAACTCTATTCTTTTGAAAATCATATTGAAGAAAAACGGGAAAGCAATATTCTCGGATTATAATAAAGATTAAACTACTTTTTTACGAGATCATTACGAACAATGTGTCCCATTTGCATAACGAATTGAAGGCGGACGTTTGAATCATAAATGACGATGTCGGCATCGAAATTTTTACGTAAGGAGCCTTTATGATTATCTTCGCGCATGATATGTGCCGGTGTCTCGGAAGCCATTCTGACGGCGTCCGCCATGGGAATACCTACTTTTGTGACTGCTGTGTTAATTAATCGCTCCATGGTGGCAATACTCCCTGCAAGAGCAGAATGATCTGCTAATTTGCAAACGCCATCTTCAATGATGACGCGCGGATCGAAAGCCTTGTTGCAGTTACTGGCAGACACGGACAGGGCATCTGTAATGAGAGCGGTGCGCTCGACGCCCTTTACCAGATAAATCATTCGCAAAATAGCAGGGGGAACGTGGATGCCGTCTGTAATCATTTCTACGGTCATTTCAGGAAATGTGTAAACACTTTCTACCGTGCCTTCGTGCTTGTATTCACGGACTTTGTGAAAGCCAGTCATCGCGTTGTAGAAGTGTGTGGCATGTCGAAAACCGCAGTCCCAGGCTTTTTTGACATCAGCA